>VRUD01000072.1 GCA_019456305.1 Cytophagales bacterium
CGATCGTTCCAGACGAAGCTATTGCAAGTAAGATATATTTGATCAGAGGGCAAAAAGTGATGTTGGATAGAGATTTGGCTCAATTATATGACGTTGAAACCCGAACATTAATACAAGCTGTAAAACGTAATATTGAACGGTTCCCATCTGATTTTATGTTTCAGTTATCTCAAGATGAATTTAAAATCTTGATATCACAAATTGTGACATCAAGTTGGGGTGGAACAAGAAAACTACCATATGCATTCACCGAACAAGGAGTAGCTATGCTATCAGGAATTTTACATCTGAATATCACAATTTGTGATTTCCAAATAATTTAGTATTGGAAGTGACCAATTTTGTACCTCCAACATTGTTTGTGAGATAAAAATCATTCTATGAACAAAGCCCCGGATAATATTCCTAAAGTACTTGTTCCTAATGAAGTCATTGCAAGTAAGATATATTTGATCAGAGGGCAAAAAGTGATGTTGGATAGAGATTTGGCTCAATTATATAGTGTCGAAACAAAGCAGTTAAAAAGAGCTGTAAAAAGAAATATAGAACGATTTCCTGTGGACTTTATGTTTGAATTTACGAAGGATGAGTTCGAAAATTGGAGGTGCCAATTTGGTACCTCCAATTCAGAAAAAATGGGACTTAGATACCCCCCGTTTGCTTTTACTGAACACGGTGTGTTGATGCTTTCAAGTGTATTAAATAGTAAAAGAGCCGTACAAATGAATATCCAAATAATGAGAATATACACCCGGATGCGTGAAATATTGCTCTCTAATAAAGATTTATTATTAAAAGTAGAGCGATTGGAACAAAAATTTGGATCACACGATAGGGCTATTAACGTTATATTTGAACATTTAAAAAAACTCATCCAACATGAAGAAAAACCCAGAAAACAGATTGGATTTCAAATACCTCAAAAAAAGAGTACTAAGAAAAAATGAGATGAAAATAATCATCATTTCCAGCAAAAATCACATAACCAATGAACATTATGTCATTGAAAAGCTATTTGATAATGGCCTTGAATATTTCCATCTGCGAAAACCTGCATTTTCCAGATCCGAAATGGAGAAGTATATTAACAAGATCCCGGAAGATTATAGAAAAAGGATGATGATACATTCTCATCCTGAACTGATCAATAAATACAACCTGAAAGGAATCCATTTTAACCGGAGAAATCCTTTTGATATTGAATTATTCGATAAAGAAAAAAATAATATCCTGTTCAGCCAATCAGTGCATTCGCTGAAAGAATTTGAAACTGTTATGCCGGAACTTAACTATGTAATTCTCAGCCCGGTTTTCGATAGTTATTCCAAAAAGAGATACAAAAGTAAATTTTCAAAAGAGCAACTTAAAGGGTTTTTATCAAACTATAAGAAGTGTCAGGTGGAAACACTTGACACTACTGTTGAAACGCCTGACTCTGCTGTTGATGTAATAGCGCTCGGAGGAATTGATAAAAATAAAATTGCCGAGGCCTATGAATTAGGTTTTGATGGGATAGCATTATTAGGTACATTATGGAATTATTTTGAAAAAACCAGGGATATTGATAAGATAGTAGAAAAATTTATATCTATAAAGGAGAAATGTCAGCAACACGCCCTTACGTATTAAGTATCGCAGGTTTTGACCCCAGCGGTGGGGCCGGACTCCTGGCTGATATAAAGACCTTTGAAGTCCACAACGTTCATGGCCTGGGTGTTTGTTCAGCATTGACCTTTCAGAATGAGCGGGAATTTTTAGACACTAAATGGATAGATCCTGGCGAGATCCTAATGCAGATTGATGCGTTGTTTAAGCTTTATAGAATTAATTGGGCAAAGATCGGTTTAATTGAGAACCTTGACATTTTAGGCAGGATCATTGATCATTTAAAATCTTACAATTCAGGCATTAACATTATCTGGGATCCAATTTTAAAAGCAACTGCAGGGTTTGTGTTTCACGACAAAATCCCAAAAGAAAAATTGTTTGAAATTTGTAAAAAAATTTACTTAGTAACTCCAAATTTTTCTGAAATAATGGAGCTTCTACCTGGTATAAGGCAGGATGCCAGGGCTAATATTTTAAGCAAGTATTGTAAGGTATTGATAAAAGGGGGACATCGAAAGTTTGGTTTTTCTACAGATATCTTGTATCATGCAAACCATAACGAAGAAATCTTTGAAGCAAAGCGAATTAAAGAGAATACTAAACATGGAACGGGTTGTGTACATTCTTCGGCTTTATTGGCAAATCTTGCAAATGGGAAAATTTTAGCAAGTTCATGTAATGAAGCTAAGTTGTACGTAGAAAAATATATGATGAGCGATTCAGGTATGCTTGGTTATCACAGCGCATAGCGCATGGCGCAAAGCGTCAATCGCCATGTGCTACGCGCTATGCGCCATGCTCTATGTAGTCTGCGTTTCATTTAAATTTTGTTTTTAAAAACAAAATTTTTATCATTAATATGGTCAACACTACCAGGATTATATCAACTTTTCAATACATAACCCACAATATTGATGGCTTTTCACATTCTGAATTGGTGAAACAGGCCTGTAAGGGGGGGGCTGATTGGGTGCAGTTGAGGGTTAAATGGGAAGCTTATAAAGATTGGAAAAAAATTGCGCTTCAGGCAAAAACGGTTTGCAAAAAATATGATGCAAGGTTAATAATAAACGACAACGTGAAGATAGCCAAAGAGATCAATGCTGATGGTGTACATCTGGGCAAACATGATATGGATCCGGTAAAAGCAAGACAAATTTTAGGAGACAATGTTCTTATTGGCGCTACTGCCAACACATTTGAGGATATATTAAGTTTATACAAAGCTAAAGTTGATTACATAGGCCTTGGACCTTACAGGTTTACACTAACAAAAAAGGACTTGTATCACAAATTAGGATTAAAAGGTTATAATGAAATTATGAAAGTATGTGTTCACAATAAAATTGATATTCCAATCATTGCTCTTGGGGGTATAAGGTTAGAAGACGTAGAAAAATTAATAAAAACCGGGATCTATGGCATTGCTGTTTCATCAGCAATAAATAACACAAAAAACAAAGTTGATACAACAAAAGCATTTTTATCAAAACTTGAATGCATAGCGCATAGCGTATAGTATTCAACGCCATGTTCTATGCGCTATGCTCTATGCGCTTATGCAACCACTAAAAATAGCAGACAAAACTTTTAGCTCACGGTTATTGACCGGTACCGGTAAATTTAGCTCCAATGAATTGATGGAAGAAGCTTTATTGGTTTCGGGGTCTGAGCTCGTTACAATAGCGTTAAAACGGGTCGATTTCAGGGATAAAGATGATGATATCATAAAACATCTATCCCATCCACAATTTAATCTTTTGCCCAACACTTCAGGGGTTAGAACTGCCAGGGAAGCCGTTTTTGCCGCAGAATTAGCACGCGAAGCGCTGCAAACCAACTGGATCAAATTAGAAATTCATCCTGATCCTAAATATTTGTTACCCGACCCTATAGAAACACTCAAAGCAGCAGGGGAATTAGTGAAGCTTGGCTTTATAGTATTACCCTATTGCCATGCAGACCCGGTTTTGTGTAAAAGGCTTGAGGAAGCTGGCACAGCAACCGTGATGCCATTGGGGTCTCCAATAGGAAGCAACAGCGGTTTGGAAACGAAGGCGATGCTGGAAATTATCATCAAACAAAGCAATGTACCGGTAGTTATTGATGCAGGTTTAGGCGCTCCGTCACATGCGGCTGAAGCAATGGAAATGGGGGCTCATGCTGTTTTGGTCAATACGGCTATAGCTGTTTCACAAAATCCGGTGGAAATGGCTAAGGCGTTTAAATTAGCCGTGGAAGCAGGGAGAATGGCTTATGAGGCGAAATTAGGAGGTGTTAGTAAAAAGGCAGTGGGTACGAGTCCGCTGACGGAGTTTTTGGAGGGATAGAATAGAACGCAGTTCAATTACAGTAAAAAGAACTACACGAATAAAAGTAAAAAGAATAATTCAGTAATTGAATTTAGATTTTTCATATTCGTGATAAATTTATTCGTGCCTGTCCCGTACCTTTGGTCGGGATAGTTCAATTACAGTAAAAAGAACTACACGAATAAATATAAAAAGAATAATTCAGTGATTGAATTTCGATTTTTAATATTCGTTTTAAATTTATTCGTGTAGTTCAATACAATGACATTCAAAGAAATATTCTACCAATATTCCTGGAGCGAAATAAAAGAAAGCATCTGTTCAAAAACAGCTCAACAGGTAGAATATGCTTTGAGCAATTCCAAAAGAGATATTGAAGATTTCAAAGCCTTAATTTCTCCTGCAGCAGCGCCTTACCTGGAGCAAATGGCTGCTTTAAGCCGTCAATTGACACAAAAACGCTTTGGTAAAACGATTCAAATGTACATCCCCATGTATCTTTCCAATGAATGCCAGAATATCTGCACCTATTGCGGCTTTAGTCTTGACAATCCCATGAAACGTACCACGCTTTCAGATGAAGAAATATTAAAAGAAATAGAAATGATCAAATCCTGGGGGTATGACCATATCCTGTTGGTTTCAGGCGAGGCAAACAAAACAGTGGGAGTAGCATATTTTAAAAATGCCCTAAAGCTAATCCGCCCTTATTTTTCTCACATTTCAATGGAAGTACAGCCGCTTGACCAACAAGATTATGAAGAACTTATTCCTCATGGGTTAAATACCGTGCTTGTTTATCAGGAGACATACCATAAAGAAAATTACAAAAAGCATCACCCAAAAGGCAAAAAATCAAATTTTGATTACCGGCTTGAAACGCCCGACCGGTTAGGCAAAGCCGGTATCCATAAGATAGGATTGGGTATTTTGATAGGGCTGGAAGATTGGCGGACAGATTCATTTTTTACGACATTGCATTTAGAATATCTTGAGAAAACATATTGGAAAACAAAATTTTCTATTTCATTTCCGAGGCTAAGGCCTTATATTGGGGGGCAGCAGCCAAAAGTTGTCATGACTGATAAAGAGTTGGTGCAATTGATAAGCGCCTACAGAATTTTCAATGAAGATGCCGAACTTTCATTATCTACAAGGGAGAGTGCAAATTTCAGGAACAATATCATCGGGTTAGGTATCACCTCTATGAGTGCAGGCTCCAAAACGAACCCAGGGGGTTATACTAATGGACAGCAATCATTGGAGCAGTTTGAAATTTCTGATGAAAGAGCTCCTGCTAAAATTGCTGAAATGATAAAATCAAGAGGATATGAGGTGGTTTGGAAAGATTGGGATGTGGCTTATGATTGTTGATCCCGGGTTACTCCCCCCGAGTGCTCGGGGGGATGATAATCGGGAAAGATTGAATGTTGCTGTTCGTATAAAAAGGATTATAAAGAAAAAATAGAAATAGAAAACAAGCCCAAAATAACAAATGCTCTCCCCAAAAGAACTAAACCGCTATTCCCGCCACATCATCCTCCCCGAAATAGGGCAAAAGGGACAGGAAAAGCTCAAGCAGGCAAAAGTGCTTGTGGTTGGTGCGGGTGGTTTGGGCTGTCCTGTGCTGCAATACTTAACGGCTGCCGGGGTAGGAACCATAGGTATCGTGGATTTTGATAAAGTTGATGAATCAAATCTTCAGAGGCAAATTTTATATGATGTAGAAGATATTGGCAAACAAAAAGCAGAAACAGCCCGGCACAAATTGTCCTTAATGAACCCATATATTAATTTTGAAGTTTACGATACCCGCCTTGACAAAGACAACGCACTGGATATATTCAAAGATTATGAAATAATTGTAGATGGTTCAGATAATTTTCCTACAAGATATTTAGTCAATGATGCATGCGTGATCTTGGATAAGCCGCTGGTTTACGGCTCAATTTCCAGGTTTGAAGGGCAGGTATCTGTCTTTAATTTCATTGCGAGCGAAGCGAAGCAATCCCCCTCTGTTGATATGGGATTTAGGGGGGCTGGCCCAACTTACCGCTGCCTTTTCCCTAAACCACCCAATCCGGAAGATGTCCCCAATTGTGCCGAGGCTGGAGTATTGGGTGTGCTACCTGGCATTATAGGAACGATGCAAGCCAATGAGGTGATCAAAATAATTACAGGCATTGGTGAGCCATTATCCGGAAAGTTGTTTATCTTTGATGCGCTCAGTTTTGAGAACAGAACAATTAATTTTAAAAGAGTTGAGGAAAATTGCGAGATCACAGGGCTCATTGATTATGAGCAGTTTTGTAATTCAAATACCCCATTAATAAAAGGGACTTCAAACAATAATATTATGAAAGAGATCACAGTTTTAGAATTAAAAGAAAAATTAGACAAAAACGAAGATATTACAATCATTGATGTCAGGGAACAATTTGAATATGACATCTGTAATCTTCAAGGAGTATTGATCCCAATGGGCGAACTCATGAACAATACAGATAAAATCCCTAAAGATAAACCAGTAGTCGTCCATTGTCGCACTGGAAGCAGAAGCGCTCAAGCTGTCCAATTCTTAAGCCAAAAATATGATTTTGATAATCTCTATAATCTAAAAGGAGGGATTCATGCCTGGGCAACCGAAATTGATACTGATATGGCTACATATTAGATGTAAGATGTTTGATGAGCAAACATCTTCTATTATTACGCTATCTTTCTTTTATTTTCCGGATCACTGTTATACGTACCTTTATGTCTTTTTCTTGTATCATATCCACGATTTTTTTATCTAATCTTTATCTTAGCCACTCTATATCTGTATTCTATCTTTTACTGTAGCTGTATTTACCACTGAGATAGTGTTATTAGTTTTTTATAGGTAGAGAGATTTTTATATTTTCCATTTCACTACCTGCTTTTTCATTGAGCATGCGTCTAAAAGGACTTACAATATCTTCCGGAGGTACAGATATACCTGTATCTTTCTTTAGTTCTCTGCGAATCATTTTCAGCCCTTGTTCACTTAAAATAACTTTAAGTATATTATGAATGGTTAATACATTCGTTAATTCCAATAATTTATCTAAACTACCCTTTTTAACTTCTTTAAAACTTATCAACTTAAATTTTTCTGCCAATTTAGCAGAGGTATCTTCTAATAGGTTCCATTGTTCAACTAATTTTGTTTGTGGTGGTTTCCCAAAGGAAATATTATATAATTTCCACTCAATTCCATTAGTTAAAATTGCCCAAGCACAACCAATATCTATTGCATAATGAGAAATCTGTTTAAGATTTTTTGGTGAAAGTTTAGTATTTACCCTTTTAAGCTCAATTAATATTTCAGGGATGGGTTTTTTATCTTTCCCTATTTTATCAATATGTATAGCAAAATCACAATGTTCAGTATTCCCAGAACCTTTAACAGCAAATTCTCTGGTTATATGTTTAAAAACATCATATCCCATTAAAGAACCAAACATTCGTTCAACCCTTCTCCTTGTTTCTGCTTCATTGCCATTAGCTTTAAAGCAATCTTGTATCATTTTTTTTGCATTTTGTAATGCACCTTTAAATTGAGGATCAAGTTTTTGTTTTGGCATAACGATAATTTTTAGATGTTTAAAAAATTGTAATGAAAAATTTTAATATTACCAGTCGCCTTTATCATCATCTCTACTCTTTGAGTTAGTTTTTTTTTGACTTTGCTTCATTTTTTCCCTGTCTTTTAACAAAAAATAATAGTAATAGCCCCATGGCAATGGCTACTCCAAAAAGTATAGTTATAGCATATTCATATACAAAATCCATAATTACCTCCTTATTATTTAGCCCTCTTTGATTTCGACTCTTCCTTTTCTTGTCTTTTAAGAAGAAATAATAATATGAATCCTCCGACAAATATTACACCATAAAATATATACATAAAATCCATAATTACCCATTGCTCATTTAGCTTTTTTTGACTTTGCTTCATTTCTTTCTGATATTTTAAGCAAAAGAAATAATATTAGCCCGAAAACAATTAAAAAACCAAAACCAAGTTCGATAGAATATTCATTGAAAAAATCCATAATTACCTCCTTTCATTTAGAAAAATATGTACCAAGAATAAAAAATATAGTAAAAGCTATAAAACCAATTATAAAAATAAATAGATCAAACTTTTCAAAAAAACTACCAAGAATAACGGTTGCAAATGTAACGATAGAAAGATTGAAACATGCTTTACCGATTTCATGTTTTTGATTCTTTGAAAATCTCATAATTTACGCTATCAACTTTAAAACTTAGTTACTAACCCCCAAACACTTTTTTAAGTATCTCGCTAACCCTCGCAGCCGGATCTTTCCTGATCTTCAACTCTTCAGTGGCAATGAGGATAAACAACCCGTCAATACACTTATGGGTAGTGTAATCCTCAATATCGGGATTCATTTTTTCAACTAAGGGGATTTTGTTATAAGCCGTTACAAGCGGATTCCAGTATTGAGTTACCTTTACCTTTTGTATCGCCTTTTGAACGACCGGCTTAAACTTGTCATACAATTGCCCGGATGTATTGGTATTGAGGTAAGTAGTAGCCGCATCGTCTTCGCCTTTTAATATCTTCATACCGTCAGTGATGGTCATATTTGTTACAGCGGTTACAAATATCGGTGCAGCTTCTTTTGCTGCTTCTTCTGCAGCCCTGTTTAACGACATCACAAAATCATCAACTTGCTTATTCATGCCCATGCTTCTGAGCTTTTGTTCCATTTTAGCTGCTTCCGGGGGATACGGGATCTTGATTTCGCTGTTTTTGAAATATCCGTCCATCTTAGATGCTGAAGCTGTGGAGTTATTTGTTCCCACCGTTAATGCCTCCTTTAATCCGCTGATTATTTCATCGTTGGTGAGCGGTTGTTCACCTTTTATAGCTTTTTCTGCAGCGTTCTTAAATTTGTTCAGGTTGATCTGGCCACAGGCACAGATGGTAAAAACTGTGAATAACGATAGTATTGTCAAAAACTTTTTCATAACTTTATTGTTTTAATATTATAAAAATACTTATGCTCTTCAAAAGATAATCTAATAATTACTGTTGCAAATATAATCAATGAAATATTAAATATAGCTATTTTTGCAAAAAAACATTAATCCATTCTTAAGTGCTAAAGAGAACCGTCATATTAGGTGCAGGCGAAAGTGGGGTAGGAGCTGCCCTGCTGGCTAAAGCTAAAGGTTACAACGTATTTGTTTCAGATAATGGTACCATTTCCAAATCATATAAAAAAACCCTCATTGAAAATTCTATAACATTTGAAGAAGAAAAGCATACGGAAGATTTGATCTTAAATGCAGATGAAGTAATAAAAAGTCCCGGAATACCCGATAAAAATCCTGTGATCAGGAAATTGCTCAAAAAAGCTATTCCGGTTATTTCCGAAATTGAATTTGCTGCACGTTTTACCAATGCAAAATTTATTGCAATCACCGGCAGTAACGGTAAAACTACAACTACGCTGTTAATCTATCATTTGTGTAAGCAAGCAGGCCTGAATGTTGGCCTGGCCGGAAATATTGGTAACAGTCTCAGCAGACAGGTTTATAATGATGAAATGTCCCATTATCCATCTTATTATATTGTTGAACTGAGCAGCTTTCAGCTTGATGGCATTCAGGATTTTAAACCTGATATAGCTGTATTATTAAACATAACCCCGGATCATTTAGATCGCTATGAACATAATTTTGATAATTATATCGAATCAAAATTCAGGATCACAAAAAATATGACAGAAGATGATTATTTAATATACTGGGCTGAAGACGATATAATTGCTAAAGAGATATCAGAGAGAACTATAAAACCATTCAAGCTACCGGTTTCACTAAGCGCAGAGCGCATAGCCCCGCCAACTGGCGGGGCAAAGCGTGCAGCGCCATACCCCGCCAGCTGGCGGGGCCATACGCCATACGCTATCAATACAATGGCTGCTATACAGGCAGCAACCCTGGCAGGCGTGGATAAAAGTACGATTGCCAGATCATTGAAAGATTTTAAAAATGCCCCTCATCGTTTGGAGTATGTTGCAACGAAGTATGGAATAAAATTTATTAACGATTCAAAAGCTACCAATGTAGATGCGGTAAGGTATGCTTTGGATAGTTTAGTGGAAAAAGTTGTTTGGATTGCCGGTGGAGTTGATAAAGGAAATGATTATGAACAGTTAAATGATCTTGTTAAAGAAAGAGTCAAGGCAATTGTTTGTCTGGGAAATGGTAATTCAAAAATACATACTGCCTTTAACGGACATATAAAACAGATTGCAGATACAAAAAATATGGAAGAAGCAGTAAATAAAGCATTTAAAATTGCAAAAAAGGGGTTTGTTGTTTTACTTTCGCCTGCTTGTGCAAGCTTTGACCTTTTCGAAAACTATGAAGACAGGGGAGAACAGTTTAAAAGGGCTGTAGCCCGGATTGGTAATCCGGGCAGCAGCAGTGGCAGTGCACAGTCCGCAGTCGGCAGTCGGCAAATTTGCTGACTGCCGAATGCCGACTGCCGGCTGCTGACTGCCGACTTTTTAATCAACTTACGAGTGGCAATATTATTTAATCTGACAAATCATAATAACCTTTTTTATGCAACTAATGACTAACAACCACGCATCAATTAAGCTCTGGATTGATAAAAATTTTAAGGGTGATCCAATAATCTGGTGTATAGCATTTCTCTTGTCAGCTATTAGTATCCTGGTTATATATAGTGCTGCTGCTCCTCTTGCTTATAGATATATGCAAGGTGATACGGGGTATTATTTGTTCAAACATTCTTTGCTCATTGTATTGAGTCTTTTTTTTATGTGGGTGGCACATAAGATTGATTACAGATTTTATTCTAAGATTTCAAAGTTTGCTCTATGGATTTCAGTGCCATTATTGCTCTTTATGCTTTTTCTTGGTGAAACCATTCATGGAGCTACCCGATGGATCACTATTCCTGTTATTAATCAATCATTTCAACCCTCTGATTTTGCCAAGCTGGCTTTAATAGCCAATGTAGCCAGTATACTTTCTAAAAAACAGCAAAATATTGCGGACATTAAGGATTCTATTACTCCTGTATTATTATGGTGTGGTATTATCTGTACTTTAATCGGCTTAACTGACATTTCTTCTGCGATCTTACTGTTTGCTACATGTATGCTGTTAATGTTTATAGGCAGAGTACCTGTAAAGTATTTATTGATGCTGTGTTTAATTGGAGTAATAGTCGGAGGTATTGTATTGGGTGCAGGACAAAGAAAGGAAACGGCTATAAACAGGATCAGGCATTTTATTAATTCAAAAGAAATACCGTTTCAGGCTCAGCAATCTTATATTGCCATAGCAAGAGGCAGGAATCCGGCCGGGCCTGGCAATAGTACGCAGAGAAACTTTCTCCCCCAACCTTACAGCGATTTTGTCTATGCGATCATTATTGAAGAGTACGGGCTGATTGGCGGAGCGCTGGTTATCTTTTTATATCTGGCGTTGCTTTACCGGGGTATGGTTGCTGTCGCAAAAAGCGGAAGAGCATTTGGGGGATTGCTTTCGGCAGGTTTGAGCTTTAGTATCGTAGTGCAGGCGATGATCAATATGGGGGTGGTGGTGGGTTTAGGCCCGATTTCAGGAATTACACTGCCCATGTTGAGTATGGGAGGGAATTCACTCATATTCACAGGTATTACGCTTGGAATCATATTGAGCGTTAGTAGAGGTGAGATTGAGGAAATTGGTAGTTGACCCAGAGTGCTCCCCCCCCCCCGAGTTATTCGGGGGGACAGGCGAGCTCATTTTTATTAACTGATAACTATCAATTATTTATATGATTACTATCAGTTGTTTTTATCCTTTTATTTTGGTAATTTTGTGCCATTATGATCCAAAACTTCAAGGCAATTAGTTTATCCTATTCAAACGCTCCGATCACTGTGCGGGAGCTATTCGCTTTACAGGAGGATTCCGTTAAGCATTTGTTGAATTATTTGAGAGATTGTATAGCTGTTTCAGAGTTATTAATACTTTATACCTGTAATCGTACAGAAGTTTATTATTCTTCTGACACTGATCATAGTGATACCATAATTAAGGTCTTAGCCGGTCATAAAGGTATCTCTGAAGTTAAAAATTACCTGCCTTATTTCAAAATAATTAATGATCCTTTCAAAGCCGTAAGACATTTATTTAACGTAGCGCTAGGGCTTGAAGCACAGGTTACGGGTGAAGTGCAAGTGACCAACCAGGTAAAACAAGCTTATCAATTGTCTGCTGATATGGATTTGGCAGGACCTTTTCTGCACCGCTTAATGCATTCCATTTTTTATACCAATAAACGTGTGGTGCAGGAAACCCAATTTAGAGACGGGGCTGCGTCAATATCTTATGTTGCAGTTGAACTCATAGAAGAACTAACGGCTAAGCTTAAAGATCCCAAAATACTGGTGGCAGGAATTGGAGTGATCGGAGCTGATCTTTGCAGAAACCTGGCCAAAACGGATTTTACCGGTATAACTATCACCAACCGTACAATTTCAAAAGCCCGGGATCTTGCTGATGAGTGTGATGCCTGTCTGCAGAAGCTTCAGCACAGGCAGATGGATGTTATTCCTTTTGAACAGGTGTGGGATGCAATTAAACAATCGGATGTCGTGATTTCTTCAGTTGATACAGGATCATTCATTACAAAAGAATTTATTAATAGCTTTGATATAAACTCTCATAAATATCTTATCGATCTGTCAGTGCCGAGAAGTATAGAACCTGATGTTGAAGGTATCCCGGGAGTACTGCTTTACAATCTTGATGATCTGAAGGAGAAAGCAAATAGGGCAATGAAAAAGAGGATCAAGGCAATACCCTTAGTACAAGAAATTATAAGTCAGTCTATCTCTGATCTTGTTGAGTGGAATGAAGAAATGAAGGTTTCCCCTACCATTCATAAACTTAAAAGTGCACTTGAACAGATCCGCAAGGAGGAGATTATAAAGTATATAAAGCATCTTGATAAAGATGAAGTCAAAAGGGTAGAAGAGATCACAAAAAATATGATGCAGAAAATCATCAAATTCCCTGTCTTACAGCTTAAAGCAGCATGCAAACGCGGAGAAGCTGAAACCTTGATTGATATGATAAATGAGCTGTTTGATCTTGAAAAGGAAAAAAGCAGGCTGTCACCTTAGTACTTAATTTCATAAATTCATATATTTATCTTCGAGCCTAAAATTATCGGGTGGAAACACCCGACAACACAGGGTGGGGGCAGGTGTTTCCACCTGCCCCTCATGTTTAAATCATAGTTATTTATGCAACTAAGTACTAGTCCTACGAATTACGAATAACCGAATTACGAATTCGTAATTCGTAGGAATTATGTTGAGTTCTTTACCAAAAACCTCAAAGATAAATAAAGGTGAAAAATTTATTTCCCGGATACTTTAGCGTTCAAGCTCTTTTTTTATTCTGTGTAATCTTTTTAAATCTGTGTAATCTGTGTTTCACATCTGCTCAAATCAGCCAAAATGTAACCTTGTTCGGAACTTTAAACCCGGAACCGATTCATTATGCAGGTTGCTGGGGCTACACCTCACCTGATAGTAGTGAGTATGCATTGATTGGGGCTTATTCAGGTACTTCTATCATATCCATTGATGACTCAACCAATATACTTCAAGTAGATTTTATTACCGGCCCTGTTTCAAACTGGCGTGAAATCACCGTTATTGGCGATCATGCTTTTGTAGTCACCGAGGGTGCGGGAACAGGTGAAGGGTTGCAGGTTATTGATTTGAGTTCTTTGCCTGATAGTGCGAGCTTAGTGACAACTTATAGTGCAACATTTACAAGAGCTCATATTATTTCAAAAGATATTTATTTTGATTCAAATTACGTTTATGTAAGTGGAACCACTATTACGGGAGGAGTCCACATTATTGATGTTTCTAATCCGGTTAACCCTGTTGAAGTTGGCCTCTATGCACCTCCTTTCTATATACACGATGCACACGTAAGAGGAAACAGGCTTTATGCTTCAGCTTTTTCTAATTCTACAACAGACATTGTTGACATTTCAGATAAAACAAATCCCACATTAATAGCCCAGATCATCCATCCATATCCTAACATTCATAGCTGTTGGACCACTAAAAACGAAAAGTATCTTTTTGTTACCTATGAACAAGATGGTTTGTATGCAAGAATATTTAATATTGAAGACCTCAACGATATTTATGAAGTAGCTCAATATTCAGGTAATCTGCTAAGCCTGGTCCATAATCCGTATATTTTGGGTGATTATGCTTTTATATCTCACAATACTGAAGGGTTGAGGGTAGTTGATATAACCGATCCTGAAATCCCGGTAGAAGTCGGGTACTATGACACTGATACGGGAGCAAGCGGAGGTTTTAAAGGTTTATGGTCAGCCTATCCGTATTTCCCTTCGGGAAAAATTATTGGAGCAAATCGTAGTGACGGCCTGTATATTATGCAGTTCAACAATACCAAAGCGGGAAGAATTTACGGAACCGTTTCTGATTCCCTTACCGGGAACCCCATTTTGTCAGCTCAAATAACAATTACAGAAACAGGCAAAAGTGTTTATTCAGATTCGCTTGGCATTTTTAAATTAGGAGTCCTTGCAAGTGATTCCAATGGATATACACTCAGTATTTCTGCTGTAAATTATCAAACAACACTGCTCAATAATATCATACTCAACCAGGGAGATAGCCTCTGGCTTGCTATCAAACTTATTGATACTTCTGTAACTTCTATCGAATATGAAAACTTACATGCATCAAATGGAGTTATCATTTTTCAGAATTATCCTAATCCTTTTCATGAAACTACCACCATAGTGGGAGGCTCTCCTTTTGGGGAGGACGATGTCCAGTGGACATCGGGCCAGCATTCGGGAGGTAGGGGGGCTTGGAGACAGGGGGGGTCCCCTTTCGATTTCACGCTTTATGACCTATTAGGTAGAATAGTTAAGAAAGCGGAATATATTTATAGTCAAAAGTTGATATTAAGCAGACAAGGGTTAAGGGATGGTATTTATTTCTACTCAATTAAAAATAATCAAAAACAAGTAATTGGAAGAGGTAAGTTAGTTGTAAAATAGTACCGATACCTGGGGTAGGCATTTATTATGACGGGGCTTGATTTAATTGTGTTTTTTAATTTAGATTTTTAGGTATATTCGTATCAGTATAAATATGACAGAATGCATGAGTTATCTAATTTTGAATACGAGTTTGTCTTCCAAACCAGCAGAAGTGGTGGAAAAGGAGGACAAAATGTAAATAAGGTTGAGACTAAAGTTGCGCTGCACTTTGATTTGAAAAATTCAGCGCTACTAACTGGTGAGCAGAAAGAAATTATACAGAAAAAATTGGTAAACAGGATCAATAAAGAAGGGGTCTTAATTATTACATCAGGTTCTCAGCGAACACAGCTTGCCAATAAGAAAAAGG
Source organism: Cytophagales bacterium (assembly GCA_019456305.1). Lineage (NCBI taxonomy): Bacteria > Pseudomonadati > Bacteroidota > Cytophagia > Cytophagales > Cytophagales bacterium. The sequence goes on from VRUD01000072.1 coordinate 15,425, forward strand.
TTATTGAAAGATTTTACAGCCTGATAGAAGAAAGTTTAAAAGAGAAGAAACCGAGAAAACCGACCAAGCCTACTTATGCTTCTAAAGTTAAAAGATTAAAAGAAAAGAAGATGAGATCGGAGAAGAAGGTGTTGAGGAAGAAAATAAATTGAACTATTGTTCTATTGTTCTATTGTTCTATTGTTTCCTTGTTATATGGCTTATAAGGTTGTTGCCAGCAATGCAAAAAGAATATGACAAAAATAAATATCATCTATTTAATACTACTGACTCTACAGATACAAGCACAACACATAAAACTCGACTATGAGCCAACAGGACAAATTATTAAACTGAATCTCGACAGCTTGACAATTTATACAGATACTACATCAGTTTTTTCAATAATGATGGAATATTATGAAGATCCTAACTATACTGCAAGGACAAGGAATTTAATTATAAATAAAATTAAAGAAAGTGGGCATGATACTATTTTTTTTACTGGGAACAATATTCCATTTAACGACACCATTGATAATAAATGGCAACCAGCTTGGTATGTTTACCATATAATAATCCTCTTGATTGAAAAGAACAAGTTGAAAATATTTGATAAAGCAAATAGACAGGTTAATACAATCAAAACAAAAAGAATTAGGAAAAAAAGAAAAGGAATCTTCATAAGAGCTGAAGTTAGCAAAGCATACATTAACAAAGACACGAATGAAAAACTTTTTAGTAGAAGTTTAAAGGTTCGCAGAATTACTTTTTCACCTCGATGGAATTAATCCATTTAAAAATACTAAGAATATTGGGGTGATAAATTCAAAAAGTGTAACCAGCCATACTTTAGGATCGCGAAGCTTTGCCCAAACTATGAAGGCAAGAAGTGAATAAATAACAATTCTCATTTTTGACTTGGGAAACTGAAAAAAATAGCACTGCTGGCAACTTTGTATATAGCAGAGCGGGCAGGAAGTGGTAGATTGAAAAGTCATAGCTTTCTGCTACCTTTATCGTAGTGGGACAGGAACGAAGGTATAAAAGACCGCCCTGCTATATGCTTGGTTGTTAGGAACTGCTAACTTTTCTGTTAAAAGGTCAATGGGACAATGGGGCAATAGGACAATGAGTCAATTGGACTCTTCACTTTCCCTTTAAAATTTTGTTTCAATACTGAAAAAATAATAACTTTGCAATTACTAAATCACTAATTATATCATGGAAGTACTTGAATTAAAATACCCCGAAGTTAAAAATTACATTGGAGGTGCATTCAAGCCTAATGGTACCCACCAATTCTTAGACATCTACTGTCCCATTGACGGTGAGATAATCTCTAAGGTTCCTCTGTCCGGTAAGGAGGATCTGGATGAAGCTGTATTAGCGGCTAAGAAAGCATTTCCCGGTTGGTCTCAAACACCCATCAAAGAAAGAGCGCAGGTAATGTTCCGTTATAAAGCCCTTATTGAAAAGCATTTGGAAGAATTGGCCACGCTTGTCCATGAAGAGAACGGAAAAACTATGGATGAAGCCAGGGCCTCGGTAGAAAAGGCAATAGAATTAGTAGAATTTGCCTGTTCGCTGCCCCAGCTTGTCCAGGGAGAAATATTGGAAGTAAGCAAGGGTGTGGAATGCCGCATTGACCGTTACCCGGTTGGGATCGTTGCATCTATTAGTCCGTTCAATTTCCCGTTTATGGTACCCAACTGGACCCTGCCCAATGCCATCACATTAGGTAATTGTATGATCTTAAAACCTTCTGAACAGGTTCCTTTAGGAGCCGCCAAAATCGCAGCGCTTTTGAAGGAAGCCGGCTTGCCTGATGGTGTGTTTAATGTTGTAAACGGCAGCAAAGAGATCGTAGAAGCTATTTGTGACCATCCTGGTATTGAGGCCGTCTCCTTTGTTGGTTCCACCAAAATAGCTAAGATCGTTTATGGTAGGGCAACCGCTAACTTCAAACGGGCGCTTTGTTTGGGAGGCGCTAAAAATCACTTGTTGGTTTTACCGGATGCTCATGTGGAGATGACTGCTTCTAATGTTATCGCTTCCATGTCGGGCTGTGCAGGACAAAGATGCATGGCAGCCGCTGCTATGGTAGCCGTTGGCCCCGTTGACCATATTATTGAAAAAATGTGTGAGGAAGCCAAAAAGATCATACCCGGAGAAAATCTCGGGCCGATCATTTCAAAAGAATCAAAAGAAAAAATAATAGATCGCATCACCGAAGCAGAAAGAGCGGGTGCAAAGATCCTGGTGGATGGACGTAATTGTACCGTTAAAGGAAAGGAAAATGGTTTTTATCTCGGCCCGACAATAATAGATCACGTCAAACCCGAAATGCAAATTGCCCGGGAAGAAGTTTTTGGCCCTGTGATAGTTATTATGCGGGCAGCGGATATTGATGAGGCATTAACAATTGAAAATAATAATCCCTACGGTAATGCCGCTTCTATATTCACCCAAAGCGGGAGTTTTGCGCGCTATGTGTCAGAAAAAGCAAGCGCGGGCATGATAGGTGTAAATATTGGCGTGCCGGTCCCCCGTGAACCCTTTTCTTTTGGCGGGTGGAATAATTCCAAATTTGGTGTAGGCGATATTACAGGCAAAAGCTCCATCGAGTTCTGGACCAAACCTAAAAAGACCACCATTAAATGGAATCCTGATGCGAAGGTGAATTGGATGAGCTGAAATCAGTAGGCAATAGACAATAGGCAGTAGGCAAAAGAGGCAATAATTTGTGAATAGTAGAAACCTTAACATTATTTCCTATGAAAAAATTACTAACAGCTTCGTTAATATTGCTCAGTATTAGTTCATATTGTCAAATATCATTTTCAGATTCGACAAACTTACTTACGCTTCAAAATCACAGAAGCTCTTTTATTCATGTTGGCGTAGTTGATATGAACAATGATTTTCTTGATGACATAATCAGGCTTCGGAACGACAATTATTTGAGTATTGAATACCAAAATCCGGATGGAAGTTTTACTAATTACGGGTTAGGTATTGTTACAAACATAAATACTTATTCATTTTGTGTAAGCGATGTAGATAAAAATGGTTTTAATGATATTTTATTAGGTGCACAAGATAGCACAATGCTTTTTTATGCTGATTCAACAGGAATATCTTACAACAAAATATTCTTGCCCGGAAGTTTTTATGATCAGTCCGCAAATTTTATGGATATTGATAATGACGGTTGGATAGAACTTTTTATTTGTAATGATGATTCATCAAACTACCTTTATGAAAATGATGGAAGCGGCAATTTTTCCATAGACACAATTACATCCATTCTTGGGCCATATTCAGGTAACTATGGTAGTGTATGGTCGGATTATGATAATGATGGTGATGCGGATGTATATGTATCCAAGTGCAAAGCTGCAGCAACTTCACCAACTGACCCCCGGAGGGTTAACCGGCTGTACAGGAATGATGGAAGCGGTATTTTTACAGAGGTAGGCGCTACAGCAGGTGTGGATGATGGCGGCCAGTCCTGGGCGGCTGATTTTGGAGACATTGATAATGATGGGGATTTTGATCTTTTTGTTATCGATATGTTCGAGTCGAACAAACTTTATGAGAATTTGGGAAGTGGATCATTTGCTGATATAACTTCTACTTGTGGTATTGATACTCTTGATTACTTTCAGTGCAGATTTTCTGACTTTGATAACGATGGTTATATTGACCTGATTTTAGGAAAATTTACTGGTAATAATGTCGGCAGGGTATATAAAAATAACGGCAATAAAACCTTTTCCTATATACCCGGGGCCTTACCTGACACATTATTTGACCCTGTTAAATCGTTTGCTATTGGTGATTTAAACCAGGATGGTTTTTTAGATTTATTAGCAATTATTGGAAATAATAGAAATGACCGGCTTTTAATTAATAATGGGAATTCCAATAATTATGTAATGTTTAACCTAATAGGAACTACAAGCAATGTTAACGCAATAGGTACACGGCTTGAATTGTATGGGCCATGGGGCATACAAGTCAGAGAAGTTAGGTCCGGGGAAGGATATGGGGTCATGAACTCATTTACCCAACATTTTGGTATCGGTTCAGATACAATGATTGACTCACTTATAATAAAATGGCCATCAGGCTTGATTCAAAAACTAACAAATCTTTCCTCGAATCAATTGTATATTATTTTAGAAGGTGTTGATTGTAATTTATCTTTATCTGATTCTGTTAGTAATGTAACTTGCTATGGTGGCAAGGATGGTACAATTGACTTAACTGTTTCGGGAGGTGCCATACCGTATCTTTTTTCATGGTCAAATGGAGACACGACTGAGGATATATCAGCAGTATTTTCAGGAACCTATAATGTAATAGTAACTGATTCAAACGACTGTAAAGTAACTAATTCTGTAATAGTCAGTGAACCGTCTGCAATAATTATGTCAACAAATTCACTTGCTGATACGGCCGGTACAGGTGTAGGTATCGCTTGGGTTACTGTATCGGGTGAAACACCACCCTATTCCTATCAATGGACAGACTCTGCCTTGCAGACAAATGATACTGCTTACAATTTAACATCAGGAACGTATGATGTAATAGTAACTGACAGCAATGGTTGTAATGATACGGCAAATGTTACTGTTGGAGATTTTACCGGTAAACCTGGTTATTTCCTCAGCGAAAGCATAAAAATATACCCTAATCCCAATGAAGGTAAATTCAATTTAGAATTTAATCTGTTAAAAATGAATGTGATAAAAATTAAGATTTTTAATTCATTGGGGCAGGTAATTTATTATAAAAATATTGAAAATCATATTGGCACATTCGATGAAAAAATTAATCTAAACAAATATCCTACAGGAATTTATTTACTTCATCTTCAAATTGACAATAATTTAATTACAAGAAAAATAGTGATACTTGAAAAATAATTAAGATGTGCATAATGCATTTTTTCCAGTTCTATGAGAAACCATATAGAAGAACCTATTTAGTCCCATCAGAGTCTCTCGTAATTGTCAAATTCAAACATACTACTATCCTGAAAATGGAACTCTGATGGGAGGGGAATAGTATTTAATTTGTTGTGTAATTAATGGGCATCAGAGTCCCCTTTTTATGATTTTGGTATGCCTGCCTGCCAAGTGTTAGCTTTTCGCTAGTCAGGCAGGTATGAAGTTTGTATTGGCGGGAGACTCTGATGGAACTGAAAAATCTCTAAATCCCTAAATCCCACAAAAACAGTAAGCAGCAGGCAATTGACAGCAGGCAATATTGTCAACTGTCAATTGCCTACTGCCTATTTCTTTTGTGGGGTTTTGCCTGCCCGCCAAAGGCCTACCTGCCCGCCAAAGGCCTACCTGCCCGCCAAAGGCTTATGGCAGGCGGGTGGCAGGCGGGTATTTTAGTGGCATTTATTTCAAATTTCATTGGTTTTTAAAAGCCTCCCCGTAATAAATTCAAATCATTATTATTGACAACAAATATCCCCCAAGCTCTTATTGTTGGGCGTCTCTAAAAACTACACCATACATTCCCCTCTATCAAGAGGGGCAAGGGGTGTGTTTTAAAAAATATGTAGTTTTTAGAGATGCCCTGTCTATAATTACGTAAGTAGAATTACATATTTTTAAAAAAAATTAGACGAAAATGAGCATGTGTCGTTATTAATGTTAAAAAGCGGACTGAAACTTGAACATTGTCATAAGGTCAATTATATAATTTAAAAATATATGAAAGGGTTATTATACATATCATTTGCCTTTCTTCTTTCAGGGCCGGTTAACTACGAAAAGGTATTCCATTCCGAATATGATAATGCCGTATCATTCATCAAACAAAACCATGAAGGATTTAATAAGATCCTTAAAACAGATGCAGACAAAAAGAACCTTATGATATCAATAATATTTCCCGAGCTGATACGATATTCACTTTTCAAAGACTTTTTTGAAACCAAATCCCTTGAGCTTGGTTATGTGCAATATGGAGCAAAGTTGGTTGATTTCTCTATCGGAAGGTTCCAGATGAAACCATCATTTGTGGAAGCGCTTGAAGAAGATGTTAAATATTCTGAAAATCTTATGAATAAATATTGTGAGATAACAGCATACAAAGATGAAACGATCACAGGTATCAGGAAAGAACGGATAGAAAGATTAAGCTCACTTGATTGGCAACTGATATACCTTGAATGTTTTTATGATATTATCTCAGAAAAATTCAAAGATATTAAATGGCAGGATGATGTTGAGAAGCTAAAGTTTTATGCTACTGCCTACAACCATAATTTTTGCGCATCAAAGCAAGAGATAGAGAAATGGATAAATGCAAAGACATTTCCTTATGGGGCAAGTTATGAAGGTGAGCAGTATTCATACAGCGATATATCAGTTTATTTCTATAATAACCATTTTTAAAAAAGGAGGGAACCATGAAAACTAAAATTATCAACCAAATCAAGGGCATAGCTGCCAATACGGTCTTGGCGGTTCTCATTGCAGGATGCACAGCACCGGAAGAACAGCCCGAAGAGAAAAAGCTTATAGTTGAAACGTTACCCGCTATTCAACCACCTTTTGCGGAGCTTATTCCTGCATTTAATGAATATGCTGTTGATGCCACAAAAGGCGATACCATTGTAATAACTTCCGGCACAAGGATTATCATTCCACCCAATGCGATGGTTGATGATTCGGGTAATGTTGTAACAGGCAAGGCAAAAATAAAATATCGCGAATATCATGACGCGCTGGATATCTTCCTCTCAGGCATTCCAATGGAATACACAGAAAATGGACAAAAAGAGTATTTTCAAACAGCGGGAATGTTTGAAATCATTGCAGAACAAAATGCCAAAGAGCTTAAAATAGCAGAAAGCAAAACCATAAAGGTTGAATTTGCCTCCTTTCAGCCCGGTGATGAATACAATTTTTACTTCTTCAATAAAAATAAGAAGAAATGGGAATATGAGAATAATATCAAACCAAAGGAAAATCCAAAAAGAGCATTAATCAAAAAGGAAATCCGGAAGCTGCGTCCTAAGTTTAAAATTCCTTTTGATGATAGTCACTTCGTATTCGATTATACTTCCTTGTTGGATGTAGATTTAAATAATGAAAATTTCTCA
>VRUD01000073.1 GCA_019456305.1 Cytophagales bacterium
TAACCATTTGTTGATTAATAACGAAAGAATCTATTTATTACTAATTAATGTTGCAAAACTAAATTGTTGCTACACTATATAGATATATTTAAAAATAGTTACAATTCTTAAAACTAATTCTTATATTTGAACGTTTAAACAAATGTATCAACTTTTAGATAATAATAACAAATATCTAACACACTTATTTTTAGATGAAACGTTTAATTATTTTCCTTTTGATGCTGGTCTTTGTAATTGCAGCCTGCCGCCCAAAGCCGAAATGTGCAACCCATAAAGGTAAGAAACTCAAGAAGTATTATAACAGCATACAATACCGGTAGTAATTTTTTTTACAAAAAATATTCAGGATAAATCATCATACTTGCAATTTTCTTGTTAATTGTATGGGACAAATTTTAAAGTATTCTCTTATAATTTTATTCATATATTTATGTGGTGTTAGTTGTATTCCTCACAGGAATGTAGTCTATTTCCAGGAGAAACAAAGAACTAAAATTGATACATCTAAAATAGCTGTTTTAAAAAAAGAATATGAGCTTACAATAGCTCCTAATGATATTGTTGATATACACGTGCATGGATATGATGAAGAAACCTACAAAATCTTTTCACCTAAAGCCGGTTTTGAAGGGATATTTACGAATCTGAGAGCGTATGAAAGGGGCTTGACCGTTGATAAGGATGGTAATATTGAAATACCTTATGTAGGCACAGTCCACCTTCAGGGGCTCACCATCACCCAGGCAAGGGATACTATCAAAAAAAGGTTATCTGCTTATATTGATAATCCTACCGTAGTAGTTAAGATGCTTTCCTTTTATGTTACTGTATTGGGCGATGTTGCTCACCCTGGTGTATTTCATGCTGAAAGTGAACAACTATCGTTGATGGAAGCCCTGGGTAAAGCAGGGGATCTGACTCTGTTTGGCAACAGAAAAAATATTAAAATAGTAAGGGCAGGCAGGGATGGCGGTGAAAGTAGTTTCGAAGTTATAAACATTACTTCCTCTGATGTGGTAAATCCGTATATGGTCTATCTCCATCCTAATGATATTGTATATGTGGAGCCATTACGAAGAAAATACTTACAGAATGTGAACGTATTGGTATCTTTGGCCTCATCTGTTGTTTCGCTTACGCTGGTGCTTGTGAGCCTGTTTTTGCTTGGTGGTCAATAATTATACACTATGAAAAGATTATTAACAGTTGTAGGCACCAGACCCAATATCATCAAGATCACTCAGTTTGAGAAAGTATTAAAGAAATTCTCCCATTTTTCTCACCTGCTTGTACATACAGGGCAGCATTATCACTATAATATGAGTGATATTTTTTTTTCAGATCTGAATATCAAAGCGCCTGATGCCTTTTTAGAGGTGGATAGAAATTCAGCGCTATCCCAAATTGCCCAAATAATGCAGAAGCTGGAAAAAGTTGTAGCAGACTATAAACCCCACCTGATCTTTGTTACAGGAGATGTGAACTCAACACTGGCCGGGGCATTGGTGGCTAATAAAATGGGCGTCAGGCTCGCACATATTGAAAGCGGCTTGCGCAGCTTTGACAAAACAATGCCTGAAGAAAATAACAGGATACTGACCGATGCAGTGGCGGATATGTATTTTGTTACAGAAGAAAGCGGGGTTAATAACTTGCTAAAAGAAGGTAAGGAAGGGAATGACATTTATTTTGTGGGAAATACGATGATAGATACGCTGGTTGCTTTTGAAACAAAAATATTAAAATCAAAAATTTCTAATAAGCTAAAATTGAAGACTAAAGAATATGCCTTAATGACCATGCACAGACCGGCCTGTGTAGATACAAAAGAAGGATTATTAAAACTAATTCACATCATTTCAGAAATAACAAAAATTATTAAAATCGTTTTTCCTTGTCATCCCAGAACAGTAAACAGGTTAAAAGAAACGAAATTGTACGGCCGATTAACAAATAACACAAATACTTCCTTGCTTGAACCTGTCGGATATTTGGATTTTCAAAACTTAGTTTTAAATTCAAAATTTGTTATTACAGATAGCGGGGGAATACAGGAAGAAACCACTTTCAGAAAGATCCCATGTATCACTTTAAGGCCAAATACCGAGCGGCCGATTACAACAGATATAGGATCAAATACACTTATAGATTTTGATATTGCCAGGATTATTCCTGTTGTAGCATCAATTATGAATGGGAAATACAAAAAAAGCCAAATCCCGCCCCTTTGGGATGGTAAGGCAACAGAAAGGATCTTTGAGGTAATTGAAAAGATTTTTAATGTAAACACCGAAAATGAAACCACTAATTACACTAATTACACTAATTAATAATTACACTAATTTAATTTGTGTAATTCGTGGTTGCTCCCTATTCCCCTATTTCCTTTATTTCCCTATTCCCTTCTAAGATCTCCTGGCAAAGCTCCACAAGCACCCCATTAGTAGATTTAGGATGCAGGAAACACACTAATTTGTTATCAGCGCCAGGTTTTGGCACTTCATTTAGCAGTACAAATTTTTCTTTTTTAAGACGCTCCATCTCTGCATTAATGTCTTTAACCTCAAAGGCTATATGGTGGACACCTTCTCCCCGTTTTTTTATAAACTTTGCAATGGGGCTATCTTCGTGAGTTGCCTCTAAAAGTTCAATTTTGGTATCACCTAATTTAAAAAATGAAGTGACCACACCTTCACTGGCTACTTCCTCAAGTTTATAGCGGCTGATTCCAAAAAGCTTTTTGAATAGCTCATTTGAACTGTTGATATTCTTTACAGCTATGCCAATATGCTCAACTTTTAACATAATTCAATTAAAAATTAAAGAGAAAAATAGATTTAGAATTAGGTAAAAAAAAGAATTTTATCTGAAAAAGTTATTAATTTTGGAATTTTTTATATAATTTTTTAGTTTAATATATTTAACCCTTTAGATAAACGTGTAAATTTATGGCTAAAAAAGATAAAAGTAAAAAAAGAGTACCACAAATACCTAAGACTAAAAAAGAAGCTATTGCACAAGCAAGACGTTATTTTTCTAATGCAAAAGATACGTTAATCAATAAAACTTCTATCAAAAACGATAGATATGTTGATTCAAAATATGTGAGTGAAGCATCAGCCATGGGTTATTTAGCCGCAACAATAGCTATAAAAGGGTATTTATTAGAACATGGAATTGTTGATGGCAGGCATAAATTACCCAAAAGCTATGATCAATATACGATGTTTATAAAAAAGGTTCCGAAGAATGGCAAATTAATGGCTCATTATAATACGGTATATGAAAACTTACATATTGCCGGATACTATGAAGGATATTGTAACGTGAAATTAATAAAAGGTGGTTTTGAAAGTGCCCAGAAGATAATTGAAATACTGTCAAATTAAAAATCTAACAAAAATATTTCAATCATGATCAATGTAACAGACAAAGCAAAGGATCAAATACTGAACCTGAGAAAACATAAAGGACACGATGAAACTTACATCATACGTGTTTCCGTTGAAAGCGGTGGGTGTTCCGGCTTATCCTACAAATTAGACTTTGATAATCAAAGCAAAGAAGGTGACCAGGTTTTTGAAGATAAAGGAGTAAAAATATTGGTTGATAAAAAAAGCCTGCTCTACCTTTTGGGCACCACCCTTGACTTTTCAGATGGGCTCAATGGCAAAGGTTTCGTGTTTAATAACCCCAATGCCAGCAGAACTTGTGGGTGTGGGGAGAGTTTTGCATTGTGAATAGGGTCTTTTTCAACAACACTGTTATTGCGCGGCAAATCTATTCATAACACAAAAGCCCTTTCACTACGCTGAAAAGGCTTTTATAACACAACTAACTATGCTGCTTTTGCTCCATGCCTACTAATCCTTCAACATCTTCTTATATATCCGTTCCCCGTTTTTCTCCAGATGCAGGAAGTAAACGCCTTTGGCAAGATCTGAAACATTGACCGATACAGAATTAAAACCTACGTATGCATAATATTTGTCACTCATAGATTCTTTACCGGTAATATCAAAAATTGTCAGGTTTACAACATCTTCTGAATTGGAATTAAAGGTGATCACTACGCTACCCTCAGCAGGAACCGGGTATATATTTCCGATCTCAAAAACCCCGGTATTCACATTCACCTTGATAATCTCAGAAAATGACTCCTGTCCATCAAAATCGGTCTGCTTCAGCCTGTAATAATTTACGCCTTTATTTGGTTTATCATCAACATGCAAGTAATCTCTGATATCATTTGAAGTACCTGCTCCGGGAATAGTGCCAATGGTTTCAAAATTTTTCCCGTCTTTACTTCTTTGAATATTGAAATGATCATTATTTTCCTCTGAAACTGTTATCCACTCTAATACCACATAGGTTCCTTTTGCATAACCGGTAAAATAAAGCAACTCAATAGGTAATACTACTGCTGGTGTTTTAGAAGCAGCAATAGCTACTTGTGAAAACCCTGAGTATGCTGTTCTCTTAGCTACAACTACGCCTCCAATTACCCCTGTACCGGCAGAATCATAGGTCCCCGCTAACGTCCAGGGAGGTGTGTTATCAACCCTTTTTACGATCGTATGAGCTGAATCTACAAAGGTAAGACCGTAGTCTCTTCCATACAATGTAAGATCATAGTCAGTAGTTGCGGCTGGATTATCAGGAGTCATTGTCCATACACCTCCAATTGAGCCGCCATTATCCAGAATCGTATCATAGACACCACCATTTTCTAACAAAGCTAAACCATCAAAAATTACAACGGAAGTATTTTCAAAAAATACATTTAAATAGCTTAAACCCCCTACGGCTGAGATATTTATATTGAACAATTGAAAAGAACCACCGTTTCCAACAGGGAAGTCATAAATACCTCCAGCCGCAAGAATATACCTGGTAAGATTTCCCCAAATATAACTGGCTGTGGAACTACCCGTTACTGCATCTTCATCGGTATTGAGCACAACCACTGCTTTATCTATGGTTGTTTCCAATACTCCATTTGTAAGTCTTAACTCTCCGGTAGCATTTATAGTCACATTAGCAGCAGCAGCGCCTGATAGTGTTACCAATGGCGTTGAAGAAGTATTATTGATCTGCAGTATATTAAAAGGCCCTGCAGCAGTTGTGATTAATTGTGAACCCGTAGCGCTGACAAATGCCACCAAACCACTGTCAGGCATGGATATGGCACCACCTTGCGTCCAGTCACCACATACATTTAATTTAGCTAAACTATCACCAAACGTAAGTGTTCCGCCACTTTGAATCTCAATATTTCTAACTCTTGCAACACCACCATTAGCAAATAGAATTGAAGGTTCATTCACACCCGCAGTTGGTATTACAGCATCGAGGTAACAACTTGGGGTACAATTGTCCCAGTTATTATCATCAAACCAATCTGTGCTTACACTTCCGTCCCAAGTTGTAGGACTAGTGCCGTCTCCTGTTACTGAGGCAACTCCTTCAGTCCTTGAACTTTCGTCACAACCACTTTCAATCACAGATACCCACACTAAACTATCGTTTGGTCCGGTAGGGACCAAAAGATCATAGCTGAAATCGGTTGAAGATTGCAATACAGTGCCTCCTGATACCAAATTATACCATACATAAGTTGCCCCTGCAATAGACGGATCAACCGTTAATGTTATAAAACCCGTTGCACATTGAGTAAACGGACTACCCGTAAAGGCAGGGGGTGTATCCGTACCCGTTAAAACTACAGTATCGCGCACACCAACACAACCACCGGCAGTGCTGACTGCTCCTACATAATAATTTGTAGCGCCTATAAGTACAGGATCAACCGTATAGGCCGATCCTGTACCTAATTGATTTCCTCCCAAAGGAGCATCATACCATACATAATTATAACCGGCTACGGTTGGAGACACAGTCAGATCCTGGCTGCCGCCTGCGCATCGTGAAGTATCTGCTGCTGCGGGTTGTGCCGGATCACCCAAATTACTTAAATTGTTAATGTATGCTGCATTCGCTGCATTATTTGCTGCCCCGGGTGTTTCGTCAGCGGGGACATTACCTGCAGTAAAGTTTGCAACATCTCTGTAATCTGTATCATTAAAATAAAAGACCTTCCCGGTACCGCTTGAAGTTAGTACGTTCAGGTTATCCGGGCCACCGGTCATATTATTAGAAGAGCTTCCATAAGATATACCATGAAAGTAAGTGCCGTCAGGATTGCGAACCTGGATCGCATCTCCGAGATTACGCATAGCAACAGTGGTCCAACTACCCGGAGCAGTAAGTCCACAGGGAGAATAATCAGAGCTGCCGCCACCACCACCGGAGGGCGTTGTACTACATTTTATTAGTCCTGCATCATTGGCCGGTAAAATATAGACGCTATCCGGAGTGCCGGTATCATCAGGGTCGTCAGCTTGTGTGATAGCAGGGTTCTTATCGCCATTGTTATAAATAAGTATGATAGAACCCACCGGCACCGATGCCCACCTGGCAATGGCGTCAAATTCAATATAACCCGGAGCCACGCCTGCATCTTGTTGTTTGGTGCTGAATCCATCGTTGCTTGCCCCGTTATTATCATCCACAATATACCCCCTGATATCAACTGTGGAACAGGCAGCGCCTACAACAAGCAATTCAACGTATTCCTGAGATCCAGCCGGACCGTTGGAAAATTCATTGATAATTATTCCTGAACCCGAACATGATACGGATATGGTAAAACTTCCGGAAATTCCATCGGTCAGCGAACCATCCGTTGCACTTAAAGTATAAGCGCCAGCAGCATCAAATGAAAGGTCGGCAAATGTAGCGCAGCCGGCAGTTGCTGCCAATACTAAGGTTCCTGATAACGTACCCGGACCTGATGCTTTGCTCACCGTTATTGTACCCGTATAGGTATTGTCAACATTCAAACTTGCATCGGTTGCACATACCGTTACACTGAAGGTTTGGTTTTCTTCCCGGCAGGAACCGGGAATATTGGTAAAAGTCAATCGATCGGCTGTGACTCCTCCGCCTTGTCCTGCTCCGAAGTTGTCAAAATAAGCCACTTGTCCGCCAGCGCTTGAATGTGCATACACCCAGCCAGCATATTTGTAGGTTGCACCCGTATAAGTTTCATCATTGGCTGAAGTAGCGCTTCCACCTGTGTAATTAGCGCTGTTGGTAGCATTTGCATCCGAGAGTTTTGCACCTGCTAAATAAGATATTTTCCAGGTACCGTCAGAAAGGAATTCTACAAAGAAATTAACACCATTATCACCATCTAAATATGTGTAGCCGCTACTTATAAGTTCTGTGGTACCACTCCAAAGATTTATGGTACCGCTTGTGATATTGCCACTAAATTTAACAAGAACAAGCTCATCGGGACTATTCCTGAAAACAACTGCATATCCGGCAGGTGAACCCGAATTAAAATCAGTATTATTGGCAGCCAGCACCATACCGCACGAATAACTGGAGCCGCCCCAGCCGGAAACCAAGCTCCGATTCAAATCCATCCATCCAAACCATGTATTCGTATTGGCTTTGTTAAGGTCCCAGCCCGCTATTGAGCCCGTCAGGTCATAAGAAGCGTAACTGTGTTCCGGTGTTGATGAGGCAGCGTTTTGGCCCTCGTATTGTCCTCCCGTTATCAGCCATGTTCCTTCAGTTGTGTAAGTCAGATCACCTACGCCATCGTAGTTATCCAATAAAGTCTGCCCATAGCTCCGTTGGCTGTATAAAAAGCTAAATAATAAAAGTATGAAGGAGATAGCTGTGATGGAGAGAACAGAAAACCTGACTCTTAAACCTGTCAGATTTAGTGAGGGAGGGGCAATTTTGCTACAATTAACATAATATGGTATAAATTTTTTCATTTTAATGTTTTCTGCAGCTTATTAATTACAATATACGAAAAAAATAAGATAAAAGCCAAACTTTTTAGTAAATATATCATATCCTTGTAAAGGAGCCAAAATGATAGTTTGGTCATTTGCCTTTGTTTTTGATTAAATAATACCATTTTGTAAGTGTATAACCCAAAGTTACTAATCCCACTAATAAAACTATTACTAATGTTGCAAACCCTAAATAGGGGCTTATTGCGTTGAGCTCATCTATAACTGCCAATACAACAAGCATTAAAATTATATTTAAAGTTGATTCCATTTTATGTTTTTCATAGGTTACTAATTGCAATGTAGGGTAAAAAAATTAAAAATCAGGTTTTTTTAACATTTTCTCATATTTCTTTTCCTTATCCCCGATTGGATGGAAAAATGGAAATTGTTTTGGAGTGGGACTCCGATAGCGTGGGAGTCCGAACCCCATGAGAGTCCCACTTCCCGTGGGGCTCCCAATAAGAGATCACGGCAATCCTCATTCGGAGCCCCACTTGGAGTGGGACTCCGATAGCGAGGGAACAGGTTAAATTGTGTTCAAGTGTTCATGTAATCTTCCATGAACACCTGTCTGCCAACAGGCAGGACGAATAGGTGAACACATGAATACATAACGCTTAGTAAGCTCTTTCAAAGCTCCCTTCCATATAATTAATAAATGCCTGGTTGGCAACCAGGTTTCCCCCCGGTGTTGGATAATTCCCTGTAAAATACCAATCGCCCAGGTGATCCGGGCAGGCTTTATGCAGGTTTTCAATGGTTTGGTAAAGCACTTTAACCTCTGCCTTCAAATCAGGTGCAGCAATGATTTGAGCAATTTTATCTGAAATTTCTTCATCACTAAAAGGAGCGTATATTTCTTTTACATAATTTTTCACCACTTGCCCTGCCGACTGCGTCTGGATATTCGGCCCGTTCCCAACTCCCTGCTTCTTTTCATTAGCAACTTTACACTTTTGAAGTACTTCTTCCATGATATACTCCTTGTTTGAATCTTCCAGCAATTTGATCACAGCCCTGAAAGCCACAAAATCTTTCATCTTACTCATATCAATACCATAACAGTCAGGATAACGGATCTGAGGGGCGGATGAAACGATCACGATCCTTTTTGGCCCCAATTTATCGAGCATTTTCAGAATGCTTTTTTCCAGCGTAGTTCCTCTTACTATGGAGTCGTCAATCACTACCAGCGTGTCTTTTCCTTTATTGATAATTTCATAGGTAGCATCATAAACATGTGCCACAAGGTCGCCTCTATGGCCCTCATCGGTAATGAATGTTCTCAGCTTTGCATCTTTAATCACCAATTTTTCAATACGGGGCTTTTGGATTTGGGATTTGGGATTTGGGATTTGGGATTTTAAATCCTCCACCGCCTCCATCAATCCTAAAAATGCAGTCTCAGCAGTGTTGGGTATATAGGAAAAAATCGTATTTTCAAGATCATAGTCAATCGTTTTGAGTATTTTGGGTGCAAGCAGCTTGCCCAGCATTTTCCTTTCCTTATAAATATCAGGATCGCTGCCTCTTGAGAAATATATTCGTTCAAAACTGCACGACTTTTTTTGCAGTGGTTCTATAAATTCGCAGCAGTCCAGGTCTCCTTTTGTATTGACAATGAGCGCATATCCCGGGGGGATTTCTTTTATTTCGTTATATTCAATTTCAAAAGCAGTTTTAATGGCAGGTTTTTCTGAAGCAGCTATCACCACCTCATCATCTGCATAATAACAGACAGGACGAATGCCGGCAGGGTCCCTGGCAACAAAAGCTGAACCATTACCGGTGATCCCGGCCATGGCATAACCACCGTCAAAATCTTTAAAGGAATTCTTTAAAACCCGGATCATATCCAACTCATTTTCTACAAATTCAGTAATTTCACTGTTTGGATATTTGCCTTTGTATTTATCATAGATCGCCTGAACGCCTTCATCTAAGAAGTGGCCTATTTTTTCTAATACAATCACCGTGTCTATCTTATCTTTTGGGTGCTGCCCGATATTGACCAGAACATCAAATAGTTCATCTACATTGGTCATATTAAAATTACCGGCAAGCGCCAAAGTTCTGCTGCGCCAGTTATTTTGCCTGATCACCGGGTGGCAATTTTGCAACCCGTATTCCCCATGCGTTGCATATCTTAAATGGCCCATCAAAACTTCACCTGCAAAATCGAAATGCTCTTTTATCCAGGTTGCATCATTTGTTTTACCCGGGTTTTCTTTTAATAAAGCTTTATATTTTTTACTGATCTTTTGAAAAATATCCTCTATGGGCTGCCTGTCCACAGAGCGAAGTTTTTCAAAATACCTGTAACCAGGTTGAACATTTAGTTTTATTGAAGCCACACCTGCACCATCCTGCCCCCGGTTATGCTGCTTTTCCATTAAAAGGTATAATTTATTGATCCCGTACAGGGCTGTGCCGTACTTTTCCAGGTAATAAGAAAGAGGATAACGGAGGCGGATAAATGCGATCCCGCAGTGGTGGTGGATGGTATCGGACATTAATCTTCTTTTTGAAAATAGCTTATCATTTTGTAGCGCAAAAGTAATGAAAATTTATCTATCACCTAAATTTAGAATAGAGCCAAAATTATTTGTGACGAATACTTGAAACGGGATAAATTGTCGCATTCATAAGTTGGCAGTTGGCAGCAGCAGTTGGCAGTTTCCCGCACACGTCTGCTCACTGCCGCTGCCAACTCTAAAGTGCGATAATTTATCCCGTTCGCAGTATAAAGCCTAACGCAGCGAAGCTGCAAACAAATTGTCTTGGCTATATTTTAGAATAGCGTGTTAAACTGTATCTTAAGCTGCGTAAATGTACACAAAATTGATAAAGTCGGCAGTTGGCAATCGGCAGTTGGCAAAAAAGCAAAAAAACAATTGCCGACTGCCGACTGTGGACTGCCGACTGCCGACTGTGGACTGCCGACTGCCGACTGTGGACTGCCGACTGCCGACTGTGGACTGCCGACTGCCGATTG
Organism: Cytophagales bacterium; assembly: GCA_019456305.1. Classification (NCBI taxonomy): domain Bacteria; kingdom Pseudomonadati; phylum Bacteroidota; class Cytophagia; order Cytophagales; species Cytophagales bacterium. The sequence continues at coordinate 10,876 of VRUD01000073.1, forward strand.
TGGACTGCCGACTGCCGAATTTACACTTAAAATTAGCAAATCCTGTATTTTTTTATTATGTTTGTGTCAATTAATAAACCATAAGATGACGAAAACTAATAAAACAAATGAAAAAACCAGGTGGTTCAGAAGAATTACCAGACCTGGCAGAGTAGGCCTTATAACAGAACTCGGAATAATCCGCAGGATAACAAGAAAAGAAAATGGCAGTAAGACTACCAATTAAAATTGTTTTTTCTTCAATTATTTCATTAAATGGAGTCTAATCAAATTGTAAAAGATACTAAAATTACAATAAAACAACTTGTTGATCTTGGTCTGGATGAAATTGATGCCAGTAAGATAAATGATGAAATAAATAACCTGCTCAATAACTACTCAGCTCCGGTATGCTGGCAAAAGATATGTAAAGAAATACTTTCCCCTGATATTCCTTTTCCTATACATCAACTTATCTTTGATGCAGTCTATGCTGATTGGGATGATTCAAAAGGCCCCAAGCCAGTGTGGCTGCCTTCCGGTGAAACAATTAAAACCTCAAATATTTCAAAGATACAAACTCAATTAGGTATTGCAGACTACAAAGATTTTCACACCTGGTCGGTTTGTAACCGGGCTGCATTTTGGGAACTGATGGTAAATGAGCTCGGTATCAGGTTTAAAGACCGTTATAAAAAAATAGTTGTAGTGAACGGGCATGCCCGTTCACTACAAAATGGACTAGAAAATCCTGATTGGCTGGTTGGTGCAAAGATGAATATTGCAGATAGCTGTTTTCAGGATAATCCTCAAGAACCTGCTATCATATACCAGGCTGAAGGTGGAAAAATAAACAAAATGAGCCATCAGCAATTGGAAAAATTTTCAAATCGTGTTGCCAATGGTTTAACAGCTTTGGGATTAAAGCGTGGAGATGCTGCTGCCATAGATATGATCATGACTGCTGAGGCCGTTGCAATCTACCTGGGCATCATTAAAGCGGGCTGTGTAGTAGTTTCTATTGCCGACAGTCTCGCTCCAGGTGAAGTAGCCAAACGCCTGCAAATTTCAAATGCAAAGCTGATCTTTACCCAGGATTTTATTATCAGAGGTGAGAAGAAGTTACCATTGTATGACAAAATATTAAAAGCCGATCCACCTGTAGTTGTTGTTTTACCTGTAGGGAATGGGCATGTTGAGCACCAGCGAAATCCCGATTCTGTCGGGGCCCATTCCCTGCAAATCAGGAAGCAGGACATGATTTGGGATAATTTTTTGAGTAAAGATGATAAATTTGACTCCGTTTCATCTGAACCGGCCGGTCATGTAAACATCCTTTTCTCATCAGGCACTACTGGTGACCCCAAAGCGATTCCCTGGACGCATACCACACCCATAAAATGTGCGGCTGATGGCTATTTACATCAAAACATCCAGCCGGGGGATGTGGTTGCCTGGCCCACCAATATCGGCTGGATGATGGGACCCTGGCTTATCTTCGCCAGCCTGATCAATAAAGCGACCATAGCGCTTTATTATGGTGCACCTGTTGGTAGAGAATTCGGACAATTTGTACAGGATGCAAAAGTGAATATGTTGGGTGTAGTGCCCAGCATGGTCAAACGGTGGATTGAAACGGATTGCATGAACGGATTGGATTGGAGCAATATTAAAGTTTTTAGCTCAACCGGGGAAGCCTCTAATTCGCAGGATTATGGGTGGTTGATGAGCAAAGCAGGCTACAAACCCGTAATTGAGTATTGCGGAGGCACTGAAATAGGCGGTGGATATATTACCGGCACGGTAGTTCAGCCAGCCGTTCCGGCTGCTTTTTCAACACCTGCTTTGGGTCTTGATTTTATTTTGTTAGACGAAAATGGTAAACAAACCCAAAACGGTGAAATTTTCCTTGTACCTCCTTCTATCGGATTATCTACTGAGTTGCTAAACAAAGAACATCATAAAGAATATTATGCCGGGAACCCTGATTGTACGGACAATATGGAAGGCGCTTTTGGAAAGCTGCTAAAAAATGAGCTGAATAGCCCCCCTCTAACTCCCCCCAAAGGGGGGAGAACTGGCCAACACTTTACCCTTCCCCGAGGCAAAAGCGATGGCAAAGTCCTCCCGAGCACTCGGGAGGGATTTAGGGGGGCTGTGGATTTAAGGGGGGCTAATCCAATTCTACGCAGCCATGGCGACCAGATAGAACGTTTGCCCGGAAATTATTTCCGTGCGCTGGGACGGGCTGATGATACGATGAATCTTGGGGGCATTAAAGTAAGTTCTGCTGAAATTGAACGAACATTAAATAATATAGACGGAATAAGAGAAACGGCTGCTATCGCTGTGAACCCTCCCGGAGGAGGACCAAGCCAACTCGTTATTTATGCCATTGTAACGCAACCCCGATACGCTTCGCGGAGTTTATCCCGACACAGTCGGGAGGGCAGGCATTTAAGTTGCGAAAAACAGGAGTTGATCTCAATCTTCCAGAAAAGCATTAAAGAAAACCTCAATCCATTATTCAAAGTTATGAATGTAGTAGTGCTGGATGAATTACCCCGGACGGCTTCTAATAAGGTGATGAGGAGGGTATTGAGGAATTTGGAACTAAAAAATAATGGATGAAACCACGAATTACACAAATTAAATTAGTGTAATTATTAATTAGTGTAATTCGTGTAATTAGTGGTTTCATTTTCAGACTAATATCAAATTTACAATATCCAACGTCTAAGAAATGCCTAAAATTTATCCCGAGCACTCGGGATAGGCACTTTAGTGTCTAACATTTAAAATTCTGACCCCGAGTGCTCGGGGGCAAAATATTTAGTTTTTGGTTGTTAGTTTTTGGTTATGGTTTGATAGTTTATGGTTATAGTTTTTTAGTTTGTTGGTCGTGCCATGAGTCCGGCATTAGCAAACTATTGAACTAATGAACTAAAACTAACAACCAAATAACTAAAACTAAAAACCAAAAACCATGAACTAAAATTTTGGTTCTGGCTACGCCAGGTTGGGCATTTCTTAATTATTGTCATTCCTCATCCTATTCTCTTTCCATTTACTCGTACTCGTCTTATTAAATTTATCATCCCCATCTTTGATTCTTAACCTGGTATTACCAATCAGAGCTTCAGTTAAATATCCCGCTAATATACCTGCAATTTCACCACCTCTGTCTTTTTTTAATCTCGGATTACCTGCCTGCGCCCCCGAGTACTCGGGGGCAGGCAGATCAATCCGAGCTGCATAGTGTTTCTCAACAAAGCTTGTATCAAATTCTCCGGATCTGAATGCCTCATGATCCATCACGAATTTACCAAAAGGCAGTGTTGTCTCAATTCCTGTGATTTGATACTCGTCAATAGCCCTTTTCATTTTCTCTATCGCTCCGGTTCTGGTAGCGGCATGTGTTATAAGCTTCGCGATCATGGGATCATAATAAATTGGTATTTCCATCCCTTGCTCAAAGCCGTCATCAACCCTTATTCCAGGCCCTTGAGGTGTTTTGTAAGTGATTAATTTGCCTGTATCAGGCATGAAATTATTTTTTGCGTCTTCAGCATAAACGCGTACCTCTATGGCATGGCCATTAATTGATAAGTCTTCTTGTTTGATATCCAAAGGTTTACCTTGTGCTATCTTGATCTGTTCTTTTACCAGGTCAATACCTGTAATCTGTTCGGTAACAGGATGTTCTACCTGCAGTCGGGTATTCATTTCTAAAAAATAGAAAGACAGCCCCCCGCCACTATTCCTTACCGAATCGGTGAATGGGTGAATGGGTGAATCGGTGAATCGCTTCGTTTTCCTGTTCTCCGTTTCTCCGATTCTCCGGTTCTCCGATTCAGGGGGGCTTGGAGTTAGAGCGGGGCTTACAAGAAACTCTACCGTACCCGCACTAAAGTAATTACAAGCTTTGGCTACATCAATTGCACATTTTCCCATAGCAGCCCTTATTTCATCATTTAAGAGAGGTGATGGGGCTTCTTCAATTACTTTTTGGTGCCTGCGTTGTATGGTACATTCTCTTTCAAAGAGGTGTATGACGTTGCCATGTTTGTCGCCTAATATTTGTATCTCAATATGTCTGGGTGAGGAGATATACTTTTCAATAAAAACCGAATTATCGCCAAAAGCAGATTGAGCTTCACTTTCTGCACGATTCATTTGCTCTTCAAGCTCTTTCTCGTTTTCAACAATGCGCATTCCTTTACCGCCACCACCAGCGCTTGCTTTTATTAGAATGGGGTAGCCGATCTGTTTTGCTTTTTCTCTGGCATTTTTGATGTTTTTAATAGAATGATCACCACCGGGAACTGTCGGCACATTGTACTTTGAAACAGCCTTTTTTGCTGTTAACTTGTCTCCCATCATTTCTATTGACTGCGGGGATGGGCCTATGAATATAATACCTGCTTTTTCAACTTTACGGGCAAAAGCCGCATTTTCTGATAAAAAACCATACCCCGGATGGATCGCATCTACTTTGAGCTCTTTACAGATCTGAATTATCTTATCACCTTGAAGGTAAGATTCTGATGATGGAGGTGGGCCAACACAAACAGCTTCATCAGCATATTTTACATGAAGTGAATTTCTATCAGCTTCGCTGAATATAGCAACCGTGCAAATCCCCATTTCTTTCGCAGATCGCATGATACGCAGGGCTATTTCGCCTCTGTTGGCTATAAGTATTTTTTTGATCATAAAATCTTCTGGTTTTAAAATTTTGTATTTATAGTTTTTAATACTACATTTGTTGCAAAATTGAAAATTATTATCATTAATTCTAAATTTAAAATCTAAAATTTATAATCGTAAATATCATGACAGATCTATTTGAAAAATTATCAGCAAACAAAGGCCCGTTGAGTCGTAGTTCTGATAGATTTCAGGCAGAAGGTTATTTTTTCTTTCCAAAGCTGGAGGGGGAGCTTGCTAGCCGGATGATCTTCAAAGGTAAGGAAAAAATAATCTGGAGTATAAATAATTATTTAGGATTAGCCAACCACCCTGAAGTGCGTGAAGCGGATGCAAAGGCAGCAGAAGAATGGGGACTGGCTTACCCGATGGGAGCACGAATGCTGACAGGAAACACAGCTTATCATGAACAATTAGAAAAGGAGCTTTCTGAATTCGTTCACAAAGAAGATACCATATTACTGAATTACGGCTACCAGGGAATGGTTTCTTCGATCCACTCTTTGCTTAATAGATGGGATGTAGTTATTTATGATTCAGAAGCACATGGTTGTATTGTAGATGGTGTTCATTTACATGTGGGTAAACGTTTTGTATATCCTCATAATAATATTGAAAACCTTGAAAAGCAATTACAAAGAGCTGAACACCTGGTAAAGGACACAGATGGGGCCATCTTGGTAATAACAGAAGGCGTATTTGGTATGGCAGGTGACCAGGGATATTTAAAGGAGATCATTGCATTAAAAAAAAGGTATCATTTTAGATTTTTTGTAGATGATGCACATGGTTTTGGAACTGTTGGTCAAACCGGGGCAGGAACAGGTGAAGAACAAGGCGTGCAGGATGGAATAGATATATACTTTTCTACTTTTGCAAAGTCTATGGCAAGCATCGGTGCATTTATCTCAAGCGATAAGTGCGTGATTGACAATTTAAGATATAATAACCGTTCACAGATGTTGGCAAAATCGCTTCCACTGCCCGTCGTAATTGGGAATTTAAAACGTCTTGAACTGTTGAAAAACTACCCCGAACTGAGAGAGAAACTCTGGGACAATGTAAGATATTTACAATCAGGTTTGAAAACACGCGGTTTTAACATAGGCAGAACAAATTCACCTGTCACTCCTGTATACATGAATTGCAGTATGTCAGAGACATGGAGCCTGGTGGTTGATCTGAGAGAAAACTATAATATTTTTTGTTCGGTTATTATTTACCCGGTCGTTCCTAAAGATATATTGATGCTAAGGATCATTCCAACCGCAATTCATACAAAAGAAGATATAGAGGAAACGCTGGATGCCTTTTCTGCTGTACAGGAGAAATTGAAGGCGGGGGAGTATGCTAAGGAGGAACTTGTGAGGGTTTAAAACATTGTTTCATTGTCCTATTGTCTCATTGCCCCATTGTTAGCGGTTATTAAAGAAATGAAGACATTGTTTTTTATTATACTGACTTTTATCTTAGTTCCAGTTTTCGGACAAGACCACCAAATTCAGACTAAAATATCGGGATATGTGATTGATAGCATAACAAAGGAACCAATTCCATTTGCAAATATTATTATGATTTCCGACTTAGGTACAACTTCCGATTTTGATGGATTTTTTATCTTAGAACTTACTGAAGACTCAATATCTGAATTAACGGTTTCAGCCATCGGTTATAGAAAAAAGAAATTTCTCCCCAAAAAGAATACTAATCCGCAGACTGTAAAATTAACATCCGTTCCTCTTAATCCAGAAAGTGAATTTGTTATTTTGGGAAAGCCTATTGACACTTTTTATTTTGAAAATGGACAAATTGAAAAGATAAAATATCAAGGTCGTGACGAAGTTACTTTTTATAAAAGCGGACAAATGAAATCGCAGTCAGTTAATGGTTCATATCGCAGTTGGTTCGAAAACGGAAAACTTAAGTATCAATCTATTTTGAAGTTTAATCATCATCGCACTGTAACGGAATGGTATGATAATAATCAAATAAAGGAACAAGGAACGATGTATTGGGGAGATAATAAAAAGACAAATGAAGGTGACTGGTTTAAAAACAATGATTGGAGATATTGGAGAAGAGACGGAAAAGAAAAATAACAAACCGCTAACACTCGCTAAAAAATCATAGCCACCCTGCGGGATGGCAACGCTTTTTAGCGTAACCGTTCCATTGTCTTATTGTTGATGATCAAAATTTTAATTTTTCGTTAGTGAAATTTATTAACTATTAGACCGCTTTTAATAATTTACGTATCCTCTTTACCAATCCTTCAGACGCATCTATTAGCGGAGCCCGAACAGTTCTGTTACAAATACCCAACACTTCCAAAGCTGCTTTTATGCCCACCGGATTGCTTTCTTCATACATTAAGGGATTAATTTCCAACAGGTCAAAAAGTAACTTTGATGCGGGCTTGAACTGGCCTTTTAAACCCATCGAAACCAAACTGCTGAATTTTTCTGGAAAAGCATTGGCAAGCACTGAAATCACGCCATCCATGCCGAATGAAAGCATAGGAACGGTCAACAGGTCATCACCGGAAATAACCAGAAAATCGTCCGCTGAGTTTTTTACAATCTGCATGCATTGTCCTAAATCTCCTGATGCTTCTTTGATGCCAATGATGTTGTGATGCCTGGCTAATCTTATCGTTGTTTCTGCCGTAATATTTGAAGAAGTTCTGCCCGGAACGTTGTATAAAATAACAGGCACAGGACAATTTTCTGCTATTGCAGAATAATGTCTGTAGATACCTTCCTGGGTAGGTTTGTTGTAATAAGGACTTACAGATAGTATTGCATCTACTCCCGTAAAGTCACTATTTTTTATGACTTCAATAACAGCCTGGGTGTTATTTCCCCCGATACCATAGACAACTGATTTTCTTCCTTTTACATGTTTGATAGCGGAAGATAAAATTTCATTTTTTTCATCCGGGGTAGTAGTAGCCGATTCTCCGGTAGTTCCTGATACAACAAGGTAGTCAATGCCACCGTCTATGGTGAAATCAAGCAGCTTGGCAAAGGCATCAAAATCAACAGAAAGATCTTTTTTGAAAGGAGTGATTAAGGCGACACCGGTGCCCCTGAATTTATTGTTCATTATTATTGATACTAAAAATGCGCACAGAGTAAAGGATTGAACGCTATGCCCCGCCAACTGGCGGGGCTTTGCGCTTTATAGTTCCTGCGTATAATGATTCATTTGATCAACTAAAACGTCAATTCCATCCGTATCATTGATCTTGATCATCAGTTCAAAATAATTTGTTTTGTGCTGGTCGTATTTCCCAATACGGCATTTTGCTTTACTCTTTGCAAGAATATTGTGAAAAACATACGATGGTTTTGTGTCAATGCAAAACAGGTAATCAAAATCGCTATTAATAAACTTTTTGACTTGCTCAGATCTAAGTGACCTCAAATAAGTGATTTCTCTGCTGGCGAAGTAATAATGTTTAAAATTGTAAGGACTATTTTTGTTGTCTAAAGTGAGCCCTTGTACTTTTTTCCCATCATCTTTTAGTTTTTTCACGAAATTTTTGAGTGACTCCAGGTTTCGTTCATTTTTTGATTTATCTTTAAGGGCAGGCAGGTTAAACATGATGCCTATGTTACGAGCATCCTTGTAGTTTAAAGTTATCCTTTCAGCCTTATTACGCTTAAAGATGAATTTATTCAGGATCGGAAGAATAAAATTGCTCAATATTTAGAGTATTTATGAACATTTGAACATTAAACCTTGAGTCCCCTCTAAAAAGTAAAAAATTGAAAAGAAATCGTTTTTCGTCCCGCAATATGCGGGACAAAGTTCGCAAAGGATTGAATATCAATTAGTTAAGTATATAACTTTGCGCTCTTTGTCCCGAGTACTCGGGAAGAACCAAAAACACTTTTTAGAGTGGACTCAACCTTTTTTTATCATGTACAAAAAATCTTTTTCAGAGATAATGTTGGTACCTAAGTTTTTCGCTTTTTGTAACTTTGCAGGCCCCATTTTATTGCCTGCCAACAAATAATCTAATTTCGCAGAGATTGAAGATAAAACTTTTCCCCCATTGTTTTTAATTTTTTCCTTTAACTCTTCTCTGCTAAAACTTTCAAAAACTCCTGATATGACAAAGGTTTTTCCTTTAAGAAGTAAAGGAGCCCCCACCCCTTCTCCACTTTTTGCAGAGAGGTTGGGGGTGAGGGCAAATTTAAGCCCATATTTTTTAAGTCTTTCTATTAATTGTAATTTTTTTTTTGACTTAAAGTACTCCACTAAGCTTTGAGCAATTTTATCTCCTATTTCAGGAACTTCAATTAATTGCTCGTAAGAGGCTTGTGCCAGTGCATCAATATTGTTAAAATGAGCGGCAAGTATTTCAGCCACTGTAATTCCTACAAAGCGAATACCTAACGCAAATAAAAGATTCTCGAAATCAACAATTTTAGAATTCTGAATGCCTTCAATCAAATTAAGAGCAGATTTTTCAGCAAAACGTTCTAAATTAATCAATTGCTCATATTTTAGCTCATACAAGTCTGCCACATCTTTTATCAGGTCTTTTTCGAGAAGCTGTTCTATGGTTTCAGGTCCCAGGCCATCAATGTTCATTGCTTTGCGCTGAATAAAATGCTCTATCCTGCCTTTAATTTGCGGAGGACAAGCAGATTCATTCGGACAATAATGGATAACTTCTTCTTCTTTTCTCTTTAATGGGGTACCACATACGGGACATTTTTTTATGTATTCTATTTTTTTTATTCCAGGTAGCCTTTTTGACAGGTCAACACCAGTGATCTTTGGGATTATTTCTCCTCCTTTTTCTACATATATGGTATCGCTGATCCTTATACCCAATCTTTCAATTTCATTTGCATTATGCAGGGATGCCCTTTTTACTACGGTACCGGCTAAAGTGACGGGTTGCAGATTGGCAACAGGTGTGATCGCACCTGTTCTGCCTACCTGGAAATCTATGGAAAGCAGCTTAGTGTTTGCACTTTCTGCTTTGTATTTATAAGCTATTGCCCAGCGTGGGCTTTTAGCAGTTGCTCCTAATATTCTTTGCTGCTCAAAATTATTGATCTTGATCACAATACCATCAATACCAACAGGCTGGTCAAACCTTTTAGTTTCCCACTTTTTGATGTATTCCAATACCTCGTTTATGTTTTTACATTTTTGCCAGGCATCAGAAACCTTAAATCCCCATTTAGGTAATTCTTCCAGGCTTTTCTCATGTGTTTTATAAGGCAGGTTTTCACCTGATAAAGAATAGATAAAGCAATCTAATTTTCTTTTGGCTACAATGCTTGAGTCCTGCATTTTTAAAGTACCTGAAGCGGTATTGCGGGGATTTGCAAGCAGGGTTTCACCGATCTCTTCTCTTTCTTCATTTAGTTTATTAAAAACTTTAGTTGACATAAATAATTCACCTCGTACTTCAAAGGAAGAAGGAACAGCCCCCCTACCAGCCCCCCTACCTCCCGCAATGCTGGCCCGATGTCCACTGGACATCGTCCTCCCCAAAGGGGGGACTTTTCCATCGCTTTTGCTATCCCCTTTTCCTTTGGGAAGTGGGGTTGGGAAGTCCCCCCTTTGGGGGGATTTAGGGGGGCTGGGGGTTAGGGGGGGGCTTTTTAATGGAATACTAATTATGGTTTTTACATTGGCAGTAATATCGTCTCCCTGTATTCCATCTCCACGGGTTACTGCCTTTGTTAGCATCCCTTTTTCATAGTTCAGGCTGATAGCTACCCCATCAAATTTTAATTCGCAAACATATTCAAAGTCATTACCAATATTTTTTTTTACCCGGTTGTCAAAATCTTTTAGCTCTTCCTCTGAATATGTATTATCCAGAGAAAGCATTGGATATTTGTGCTTTATTGTGTCAAACTCTTTGGTGATAGTACCACCGACACGCAGGGTAGGGGAGTCTTGTCTCTTTAAATAGGGGAACTCATGCTCTAATTTGATGAGCTGTTTTAAAAGCTGATCAAATTCGTAGTCAGAGATATCCGAAATACTATGTTGGTAGTATTGATGATTGTAGTGATTTATCTTTTCTGTAAGGTGCTCAATCTTGTTTTTGGCCTCTTCTTTTGTCATCAGATAGTGCATTGCACTCTGCTTTAAAAAATAAGGGTATAATGGAATAAGGAAATAAAGGAGATAGAGGTATAAGTATATTTGTAAATTTAAACAACGGAATAGGTCAATTATCAGATTGTCAATAGGGATATAATGTTTTAGTAATTTCTTATTTACCTATTCCCTTATTTGTTTGCTAGCAAATTCATCGGATGACCCCAACGCACAACCCAGAGAGTCATCCGATGATAGCCAACCCTTATTTCCCTATACCCCTATTTCTTCTTACTGATACTGAATCTTCTGAATATTCTGTTTATTTTTCCAGGCTTTTTTGCAATGTTTGCTTTGATGTGTGCAGGATGCAGCAAAAAAGAACAATAAGACGATTGCTAAAATTAATTTTTTCATGATTGATAAGTATTTACTATTAAAAATCACTGTTGTCCGATAAAAACAATTAATATTTAGGATTAAACATAACTATCTTTGCAAAAAAAATAAGGCAA
>VRUD01000074.1 GCA_019456305.1 Cytophagales bacterium
TACTGTCCAGTTATATGAGGCAGCTCCTGAAACAGCAGCAATGGAATATGGCTCACCTGCTGTACCGGAGCATACGGCATCATTTCCTGTGATGGCTCCGGGGGTAGAAGGTGTAATACAAGCGGTGTCTCCTAAACAATAAATATTTTCCCAGTTCACACCCGAATATATCTGTAAACAGCTATCAGTAATATTAAATATCATTAAACTTAATGCAGGGCTGACGATATTATCCCTTTGTGTGGTAGTCATCCGGGGAATGAGTAATCCTTTATTAGTAGAAGCAACATCTAATATTGCTGAAGTGTCGGGTGGTGCATTTGTTGTGTTGATGCTGATTCCCTGAGCATTTGATTGAATCCCAATAAAATCTGGAGAAAATTGAAAAATGAAAAGTAGAAAAAATGAAAAAAGCGGGATAATAGTTGATCTTTTCATAGCTGATAATTGGTTAGATGGCTGTAAAGTCAAAGTAGGCAGCAGCAGTTGGCAGCGGCAGTCCTGCCAACTGCTGCTGCCTATTGCCGCTTGTTTATTAAGGTTATAAAGTTAAGTTGGTTTGCATGTTTATATGTCAAGTATCATCCCGAATGCTGTTGGGATTGTACTTAATAACTTGATTAAATAGTGTTCAAAGATAAAACTTTTATTTAGTACTCACAATTTTTAAGTACGAATTACGAAGTACGAATGAAGAAGTCGGAATTCGTAGGAATATTCGTCATTCGTAAATCGTACTTCAATTACTCTTCACTCCACTCCCCGCACCCTGCCTTCAACCTTCGCTTCCACATTTTTCCCTTGACTTGTTAAATATTTAATATATTCAATGATGGCATCCCTTATCTTTAAATTTAGAATTGTTCTTTTACAATTCTTCAGAAAAAACATATTATCACCTCCGTTTGCCAGGTAATCCGAAATGGCAAGTGTATAGGTTTTGTCAGGGCTAAATCTCTCTCCGCCAATTAAAATATCAACCGCCCTGTTTCCTTGTATATTGATCTCGGTATTAGCGATGGAAATATTCCTTTTTGCAGCAAGGTAATCAAACAGCTTCATTGCTGTGCTGCCATCTATTGTTAAAATCAGCAAGCTATTTTCAAATGGCATTAATTCAAAAATATCGCGTACGGAAATATCTCCTTTAGTTATAGGTATCCTTATTCCACCGTTGGTGATGGCAGCCAAATCTACTTTGCCGGAGTAATGTTTTTGAGCTTCTTCTCTCAATAGATCTACAATAAAATTACCAAGTGAAGATTCCAGCTTCCTTGTTGTGAGCGTTGAAGACGCATAACCGATCACTTCATTTAACTCCTCAGCCAATTGCATTTTGTACGGCTGGATCAAGTTTTCAATGATACTATCGGGCTGTATCCGATTATCAAGGTTAATAGATGATTCACCGGCAACATAACCGGGTTGGTATCCCCTGAAACAGCTTGTTAAGGATACAATGAAAATTAGAAGAAGCTTAAGTTTATAGGTATTGTAATATTTCATTGATTTGTTGTTCATTGTTAATAGTATTTTTTGTATCTTTGTATTTAAAAATTATTTTCTAATTTTGAGATCATTACTGTTCTTATATGTATAAAAACGATACTAAAGGTAGTCTTTTTTCTGAATTTGACAAAGTAAGCGCTCAAAAGTGGAAAAAAAAGATCATTAAAGACCTGTCCGCCACTGCGTTTTGGCAGGCGGGCCTCAAAGGTGCAGAAAATGATAAAAAATTAGTTTGGAAAACCGGGGAGGGTTTTGATATCAATCCGTTTTACACGAACACAGATCACCACCGAGAAATCGGGGCAGGCACAGATAATAACATAGATTACCACCGAGAAATCGGGGCAGGCACAGATAATAAAAGTTGGTTTATATGTGAAGAAATCAGTGTTGATCAAAGTAAAGACGCAATCAATAAAGCAGCTCATGCTTTACAAAATGGGGCGGGTTCAGTGAATTTCATCATTGATGATGCCGGAAAGTTTGATGTTAATGCTTTATTAAAAAAAATAGACGTGACCTCTGTACCTGTAACCTTTACAATAAAAGAGCAACCGTCTGATTTTTTAAAGAAATTTTATGCTGAATTAAATAAGTTAAATATACCGGCTAAAAAGATTGTAGGTTCTATAAATTACCAAAAAAATAAGGCTTCCGGAAAGGATGAGAAATTTTTTGAAGAATTAGCCAGGTTACATGCGCTTACAAAAAACTCTCCTGATTTTTATTATATTACGATTAATTGTATTAAAGGTCTCAACATAAATGTTGAGCTACATACACAACAAATTGCATTTTTTATCAGCAGAGCCGTAGAATACCTGGAAGCGCTCTCAGAGAGGGGTATAAATGTTGATGACGCGGCCTCTAAAATACAATTCAACTTACCTGTTGGCCCAAACTATTTTTTTGAAATTGCAAAACTGAGAGCTGTAAGGTTATTATGGGCGGATGTGATCAACGCCTTACTGCCGGCTTCGAAGGAGTCCGGTAAAATAGATACCGGGGTTATTTCTTCTTTAAAAATTCATATAGACGTCTTACAACCTGATGATAAGAGTGGTGATCCTGAAATGAATATGTTGAGATCTGCTACCGGAACGATGGCTGGCATTTTAGGAGGCTGCGATTCAATTACTATTGCCCCTTTTTATGTTATGTTTCCAAAATCCAGGGAAACTGCCGAAAGGATTGCAAGAAATATTCCTGTGATTCTTAAAGAAGAAGCGTATTTAGACAAGGTAACAGATCCCGCGGCCGGTTCTTATTATCTTGAGAATTTAACACAACAACTTTATGCGCATAGCGCAAAGCGCTTAGCCCCGCCATTTGGCGGGGTAAAGCGCATAGAGCATAGCCCCGCCAGTTGGCGGGGCTATGCGAATAAGCCGGTTGTATGGAAAACCGCAGAGCGAATAGAGGTTAAAAACTACTATACCGCTCAGGACATTCAAAAATTTGAGCATACTGAATTTGGTGCGGGCATCCCTCCCTATTTAAGAGGACCCTACGCTTCCATGTACATCACTCGCCCCTGGACCATCAGGCAGTATGCCGGCTTTTCAACCTCTGAGGATTCAAATGCTTTTTACAGGAAGAATTTAGCTGCCGGGCAAATGGGTTTATCGGTAGCCTTCGACCTTGCAACACATCGCGGCTATGACTCGGATCATCCCAGGGTTGAAGGTGATGTAGGAAAAGCGGGAGTAGCTATTGATTCAGTCCTTGATATGAAAATCCTTTTTGACCAGATACCTTTGGATAAGATGTCGGTTTCCATGACCATGAACGGAGCCGTCTTACCTGTGATGGCGTTTTATATTGTGACAGCAGAAGAGCAGAACGTTTCGCCTGACAAATTAACCGGCACGATCCAGAATGATATTCTTAAGGAATACCTCGTGCGGAATACTTACATATATCCTCCTGAACATTCTATGAAAATAGTTTCGGATATTTTTGAATATACTTCCAGGTACATGCCCAAATTCAATTCCATTAGCATCAGCGGGTATCACATGCACGAGGCGGGTGCTACGGCTGACCTTGAACTGGCATACACCCTCGCTGATGGCCTTGAATACCTTCGTACCGGTATCAAGGCTGGGCTGGACATAGATTCTTTCGCACCCCGTGTTTCGTTTTTCTGGGCTGTTGGTATGAACCATTTTATGGAAATAGCGAAAATGCGCGCGGGGCGATTACTCTGGGCTAAGATCGTAAAAGGTTTCAATCCCAAAAATCCTAAATCTATGGCATTGCGTACTCATTGCCAGACTTCCGGTTGGAGCTTAACAGCGCAAGACCCGTTCAATAACGTTACCCGTACTTGCGTAGAGGCTTTAGCGGCTGTGCTGGGACATACGCAATCTTTACATACAAATGCGCTTGATGAAGCGCTTGCCTTACCTACTGATTTTTCTGCGAAGATAGCACGCAACACACAATTATATCTTCAAAAAGAAACCGATATTTGCAGGGTGGTGGATCCATGGGGCGGTTCCTGGTACCTGGAATCGCTTACGCACGAGTTGGTTCACAAGGCATGGGATTTGATCTGTGAAGTAGAGGAGTTTGGAGGAATGGCTAAGGCGATTGAAACAGGGCTCCCAAAAATCCGTATTGAAGAAGCCGCAGCGCGTAAACAGGCAAGAATTGATTCGGGAAAAGATATTATTGTAGGTGTTAATAAGCTTGCCCCGGGCGATAGCGATGGACTCCCTATTGATATACTCGAAGTTGACAATTCTGCTGTAAGAAATATTCAACTCGCAAGTCTAAAAAAGCTAAAAGCCGGACGAGTTCATAAAGAGGTGGAAAGTGCATTGGAAGCTATTACTAATTGTGCAAAAAATGGAAAAGGCAATTTGCTGGAATTAGCTGTAGAAGCTGCCAGGAAAAGAGCTACCTTAGGCGAAATATCTTATGCTATGGAAAAAACATTTGGAAGACACAAAGCAACCATCCGCTCCATATCAGGGGTATATGCCCATGAAGTATCGGATGATGATAATTTCAAAATTACCAGGGAATTGACCGATAAATTTGAACGGTTAAAAGGCAGAAGGCCGAGGATCATGGTGGCAAAAATAGGACAGGATGGCCATGACCGGGGAGCCAAGGTAATTGCCACCAGCTTTGCAGACCTGGGATTTGATGTTGATATAGGCCCGTTATTTCAGATCCCGCAGGAAGTAGCAAAACAAGCTGCTGAAAATGATGTACACATTGTAGGGGTTTCTTCTCTTGCTGGCGGGCATAAAACCCTGATCCCTAAATTAATAGATGAATTAAAAAAAATCGGGAGGGCCGATATTATGGTGATAGCAGGTGGCGTCATCCCTCCAAAAGATTATGAATTTCTATACAAAGCAGGTGTGGCCGGTATCTTTGGGCCGGGTACGGTTGTTTCTGTGGCGGCTCAGAAGATATTGGAAAAATTGATGAATGTAGTAAAACAAAATGAAAAATAAAAAACGCCAACCAGCCCATAACAACGGGTATGCAATATGCGGGGGGAAGTGCAATTTGAAAGTTCATCATTTTTTGCTACCTTTGTGCTGGGGGAAAGGTACGAGGTATTAAACCCCGCACAGTGTGTCCTGAACTTAAAGGACAAAAGTTCTTTGAGAATCTAAGTGTCAGGATTATTAGCAACCAAAAATTAAATGGTATGACTGATTATTTTGAAACAAAGTCTCAACGGTTTAGACCGTGAGACTTAGATAACAAGAGCCGTATGAGCTGAGAGGTTCACGTACGTTTCTGTGAGAGGTTTGAGGTGAAATTCCACTTACCTACTCGACTAGCATTGCCCTTTGCCGTTGTGTGTAATAATGCTAAAAATTAAAAACGATGAACAATTTAAGAGACCTTCTAAAAGAACTGACAGAGCGTTCAAAAGAGCATAGAAGCTATTACGAACGAAATGAAACAGCAGTACGGACACAGTTAATTGACCCCATTTTGAGTGCTTTGGGGTGGGACACTTCAAACCCCGACTATGTTAAACATAACGAAGCTACGACAGACAGGGATATCCCGGACTACGCTTTATTTAAGAATAAGCAGCGAAAATTGTTTGTAGAAGCAAAGAATTTAAAAGTTGACATCAACAATAAGAAAACAATAAGACAAATAGCTGACTATTGTTATCATCATTCCACCGACTATGGAGTGTTGACTAACGGAATGAACTGGCTATTATTTGAAACCTACCAAAAAGACACAGGCCAAAGAGTAGTTTGGTCAATAAACTTTGAAAAAGATAATCTTGAAAATGCACTTGCCAAACTGGACACCCTTACTTTTCAAAACATAGACCACCTTAACGAACTGACAAAAAAATTAAAAATGCTGGACATGGCATGGACAGAAATAATTAATGACCAAGACTTATTGACAAATGTTTTGAGCAAAGTTGTTCAGAATAAGATTAAAGAAAGAGATCAAAATCTTGCATTCTCTTCAAATGAAATTAAGGACTATATAGCCGTAAAGTTTCAAACGAAGGACGTATTGGGACTTGAAACAAGACCAATAATTACCCAAGCACCACCAAAGACTCCCGAACAAACAAAAACGATTACAAAAAGAAAAGAACGGAATGAATACAGCATATTCGATAATAGGATTAAGATTAAATTAAATACCGTACATAGCCTTTATAAATTTAAATTGATTCCGATTAATAAAGACCATAATCAGTTTTTCCCAAAACATCCAAATAAATTTATTTTAGAAACAGATATTGGCGATTTTACAGCTGGCGTATATCAGCAAGGAACATATATTAAAGGTAGACCCCGAAACAGATTAACAGAATGGTATGAAACACATAATGATTTAGCGATTGGAGACAGACTAATTATTACAGCATTAGAACCTTTCGAAAGATATAAATTAGAAATAAAACATAATTAATGCAGAAAGAGTATCAACAAAGCACGTGGATTGCTTTACCTTTTAGCGAAATTATTAGGAGATGTCAACGCTGTTAATAAAGGGAAGATTGGCAGGCGGGCTTGAAAATACAATATGTAAACCTGAAAAGTCAGGCAGGCTGGGTAAACAAAAAACACAAGCTGCAAAATCGTATTGGTTGAATGTTAGATATTTTGATACTTTTTATATCATACCTGTTAGAAAAAATTGAACAAAAAAAAATTACTTCAGAAAATAGTAAGCGGTTCGTATAGGAACATATCCTTTAATGATTTTGTTACTTTAGTGCAATCTTTTGGTTTTGAATTTGTAAGACAAAAGGGCAGCCATCAAATATTTTGGAATAAAGAAGTAGGCGAACTCTTAAATTTACAAAATGTTGGTGGAGAAGTAAAGCCATATCAGGTAAGAGATTTTATTAAGATTGTTGAAGAAAACAATTTACAATTAAGCTAAAAAACTAATGGATATTTTACATAATTATCATATTAATGTCTTCTTTAGTACAGAAGATAATATGTTTGTTGCAAAAGCGCCTGATTTAAAACATTGTAGTGCATTAGGAAATACACCTGAGAAAGCAATCTCCGAACTTCGCACAGCAATGAATTTATGGATTGAGACTGCAAAAGTAAAAGGCATAACTATTCCTAAACCCAGATATAAACCTCCAGTTTATCAATAAGAATAATTATTAGCTTTCATCATCGGACAATGAAATTCTGCATATCAGTCATCGCTTTCTGCTATCTTTGTGCTGGGGGAAAGGTACCCCGCACATAGCATTGCCCTTTGCCGTTATTCCTTTCCCTTTTTCCCCACATCTTCATCCTTCGGCCGCTCTGGCTCAAACGAAAAATCTATCACTGAGCCAACCTTTATAATTGATGATTTTGGTTTCTTCCCATGCCGGGACTTCGTTTTTGTTTTTGATTGGCTTACCTTTTCAACCTTATTTTCACTTGCCTCCGCTGCCTCGTCCCCCCTACCTGCTCCAGACTTTGTCCCCGATTGCATCGGGACAGGTGGGATTTGGCTGGCAGGCGTCTCTTGTTCCTCACTCATTTCAATAGTCTCTTTTACCTTTTCTTCCTCACCCTCTGAAATACTTTTAACCAATTTCACTCCCATCACCTCCCTGCTGCTCAACTTATTCCCCATAGCTCTCCATCCTTTTACATCTATCAGATCGTTCATTTCAAGAATATCGGAATCTTTACCGGTCTTGGTATGCTTATAGCGTACTTCTATTTTTACGTCACCAGTTGCCGCCAAAATAAGTTTTGAGCCTTTTCGTTCACTGATGAATAAAAATTTCTTTCCAGCCGTAAGCGTTTCTATCTTAAATCTTTTGATATAATATTCTTTTTGGCTGCCATCATAATATATAGCCGATATAACAACCTTTTCAGGATCAAATTTTTCAATGATCAATATATCGTCAGCATCATACCTGTTGATCAACTCATGCGTTGTCAGTTCATAACAACCATCCTTGTAGATAACCAGGATAAGATCATCGGTATTAAAATTACCCAGGTATTTGCCCCTGCTGTCGTTGTTTAGTCTTCCGATTGTTTCATCAAACCATAAATCCCTTCCACCAATTGTAGAAATTCCCGCTGATTTTTGAATGATCTTCTTTACAGGATATTTGGTTAGAACATTTCCCTGCGAGCCCCTGCCCTTTATTGCAAGGCCGGAAAAATCATAGTCAAATACCTTTTTTTTAGCCCGGCAACCCTGGATGAGCAATACAGTAACAATTTCAGACTCGCCATTGGGGTTGGCTGTAAAATAAAGTTCCCTAGATCCCTCACTGCCTTTTGTAAGATCATATTCCTTATCTCTCGTAACCGAAGTTACAGAAAACCGTTTCACCATAGACTTGCCGGATTTGGCATCTAAGTAGATCATATTATAAACCATTCGCTGGTCATCTTTTTTCCAGACATTCAAATGAATGATATCTTTGCCAACAAAGGTTTTTTCTGCGATCTTCGTTACTACAAATTTACCGTCTTTACGGAAAACAATGATATTATCCAATTCAGAGCAATCGCATACAAATTCATCCTTTTTTAAACCATACCCGATAAAACCGTCTTGCCTGTTCACGTACAATTTTTGAACTGCTGCCGCAACCCGCTCGGCTGCAATGGTATCAAATGTTTTAATTTCGGTTTTACGGTCCTTGTCTTTTCCATATTTCTTTAACAGCCCTTCAAAATATGTAATGGCATAATCAGTTAAATGCGCAAGGTCATGGTTTACCTGCACCATTTCTTCTTCTAATTGCTTTATCAATTCATCTGCTTTAAAAGAATCATATTTTGAAATGCGTTTTATCCTGATCTCGGTCAATTTAATAATGTCATCGCGGGTAACTTCCCTTTTTAATTGTTTTTTAAACGGATCCAACCCCTTGTCAATCGTTTCAATAACAGACTCCCACGTTTCGCATTGCTCAATATCCCTGTAGATCCTGTTTTTAATGAATATTTTTTCTAAGGAAGAAAAATGCCATTTTTCAGCCAGGCCTGCTTTTTTGATCTCTAATTCAAGTTTTAATAATTCTATTGTATTGCCGGTTGAGATCTTTAGAATTTCATCTACACTCAAAAATTGGGGTTTTGCATCAACGATCACACAGCAATTGGGTGAAACGGAAACTTCACAATCTGTGAATGCATACAAAGCGCCTATAGAAATATCAGGTGATACGCCCGCAGGTAAGTGAACCAATATTTCTACCTCTTTAGCTGTATTGTCAGTTACTTTGGTTATCCTGAGTTTCTTATTTTCACTTGCCTTGGTGATGGAATCCATCAAACCGGTAGTAGTAATGCCATAAGGAATATCTTTAATTACCAATGTCTTTTTATCCAAACCCTCGATCTTTGCTCTCAGGCGCACCTTCCCGCCCCGCTTTCCCTGGTTATAATTGCTGAAATCAGCCATTCCGCCTGCCGGGAAATCCGGAAGTACGCTGGTTTTCTTTCCTTTCAGCACATCAATAGAAGCATGGATCAGTTCATTAAAGTTGTGTGGTAATATCTTTGTAGCCAAACCAACAGCAATGCCTTCTACACCCTGGGCTAACAACATTGGGAACTTGACGGGCAAGGTTACAGGTTCATTTTTCCTGCCATCATAAGATACCTGCCACTGGGTAGTATCAGGATTAAATGCTACTTCTAATGCAAATTTTGAAAGCCTTGCCTCAATATAACGGGGCGCTGCTGCACGATCGCCAGTTCTTATATCACCCCAGTTGCCTTGGGTTTCAATCAACAGCTCTTTTTGGCCCAGGTTTACCAAGGCGTCCCCGATTGCCGCATCACCATGTGGATGGTATTGCATGGTTTGCCCGATGATATTTGCCACCTTATTAAAGCGCCCGTCATCCATCTCTTTCATTGAATGCAATATCCTGCGCTGTACAGGTTTTAAACCGTCTTCCATTGCCGGAACTGCCCGCTCAAGGATCACGTAAGAAGCATAATCCAGGAACCAGTTCTTATACATGCCATCTACGTGAGCGATTTTGTGGATCTTTTCATCAGAGGTTTGCGGTTCAGTGCCGGAATTGGTTTTTTTCATGATCGTTTATTTATATAGATTATCAATTAACAAATCAATCAACAACCTCCTTCTCCACTCTTAAATTCCCAATAATAAAATCCTGCCTCTCAGGGGTATTTTTGCCCATGTAATAGCCCAGCAAATGAGCAATTTTCACTTTTTTATCAAGGTAGATTGGCTCTAATTTGATGTTCTCACCAATGAAGGCCCCAAATTCGTCAGGTGAGATTTCACCCAGGCCTTTAAATCGCGTTATTTCAGGTTTTCCGTCTAATTTATTAATAGCTTCCTGCTTATCTTTTTCACTGTAGCAGTAAATGGTTTCTTTCTTATTTCTTACCCTGAACAGGGGCGTTTCAAGAATGTACAAATGACCATTTTTCACAAGATCAGGGAAAAATTGCAAAAAGAAAGTGAGCAAAAGCAACCGTATATGCATGCCATCCACATCAGCATCAGTAGCTATGACCACCCGGTTGTATCTGAGCTTATCCAGCCCCTCTTCAATATCCAGGGCGTGCTGCAGCAGGTTGAACTCTTCATTTTCATAAACAACATTTTTCTTCAATCCAAAACAGTTCAACGGCTTGCCTCTCAGGCTAAAAACCGCCTCTGTTTCAACGTTCCTTGACTTGGTAATGGAACCGCTGGCTGAGTCTCCCTCTGTAATAAACAACGTAGATTCAAGATGCTTTTCATGTTTATCGTCCGTGAAATGTACCCGGCAATCTCTTAATTTCTTATTGTGCAGATTGGCTTTCTTAGCACGTTCATTGGCTAATTTACGAATGCCTGCCATATCCTTCCGCTCCCGTTCTGATTGCTGGATCCGGGCCAACAATAAATCGGCAGTTTCAGGATTTTGATGCAGGTAATCGTCTAATTCTTTTTTTATAAAATCGCCTACAAAGGTGCGAATCGTAGGGCCATCCGGGCCAATGTTGTCAGAACCCAGCTTGGTTTTGGTTTGAGATTCAAAAACCGGCTCGATGATACGCACGCTGATAGCCGCTGCAATGGACGCCCTGATATCCGGAAGGTCAAAATCTTTCTTATAAAACTCCCTGAGGGTTTTGACAAACGCCTCTTTAAAAGCCGTCAGATGTGTGCCTCCCTGTATAGTATGCTGGCCGTTCACAAAAGAATAATACTCCTCTCCATATTGGTTGGTATGGCTCACTGCAATTTCTATATCATCGCCTTTCAGGTGTATAATAGGATAGCGCAGTTCTTCTACATTGACTTTTGTGGTAAGCAGGTCTAAAAGACCATTTTCAGAGAAGAATTTCTTTCCGTTAAGGTTGATGGTAAGGCCGGCATTGAGGTAAACGTAATTTCCTATCTGGTCTTCAATATATTCCTGGTTGAAATGAAATTTTTTAAACATTTCATCATCAGGCATAAAGGTGATCTTAGTGCCGTTGCGTTGAGTTGTGCTTGTGAGTTTTTGGTCTTTTTTCAGGATCCCTTTTTCAAAATCTATCTCCTTGACTTTACCTTCTCTGAAAGATTCTACTTTGAAATAGTTGGATAAGGCATTAACAGCTTTGGTACCAACACCATTCAGGCCGACTGATTTCTTAAAAACCTCACTATCATATTTGGCTCCTGTATTGATCCTTGAAACACAGTCTAACACTTTGCCAAGCGGGATACCTCTTCCGAAATCACGCACGGTTACGACTTCATCAGATATTTTAATTTCAATCGTTTTTCCGTATCCCATCACATGCTCATCAATGCAGTTATCAATGGTCTCCTTTACCAGCACATAAATACCATCATCATGCGAGGAGCCATCACCCAGCTTGCCAATATACATGCCCGGCCTTATGCGGATGTGCTCCCGCCAGTCAAGCGATATTACTTTCTCTTCGGTATAGTTTGTTTCGGGCATGGGTTATTGATCGATCAAAATGCAAAATTAAAAATTATAGATCAGGAATCCTTGAAAAACCTGCTTAAACAGAAGAAATTTATGCGAAACCTCCAAATCAAATTTATTTAGAAAAGGATTAGATAAAATAACAAGTCCTTTAGATAATTGGGATATTTAGAGTATATTTACGAGAAAAAAAGGATATTACCTGCCCGCCAGTTGCTATGCCATTGTGTTGGCAGGCGGGAATTTGTATAAGTAAAAGTATGATCATAACTATACCCGTCTAATTTGGGTGTGTAAAGGTATGATTTGGTTAAAATCATAACTATATATACTAGTTGGCGGTAATTGGGGGCGAATTCTTTGATTATGTTGACAAAGCTGATAAATTACTGAAATTGAGCCCAAACAAAACGGAAATAATGTACTTTTGAACTGGAAAATATATGATTAATAATGCAAAGATTTGAAAAAAAAGGACATACAGTATATCATGGGGATGCTATTGAAATATTGAATACTGATGTTAATAACAAAAGCGTTGACCTGATTTTCATAGACCCGCCATACAACATTGGAAAGAACTTTGACGGAAGAAAAGACAAATGGGAATATGACAAGGACTATTTGGACTGGTGCTATGAATGGCTGAAATTGTGCATAAATAAATTAAAAGATGAGGGAAGTTTATATGTAATGACTTCTACTCAATTTATTCCTTATTTTGATATTTTTCTTAGAGATAAAATAACCATTTTGTCTAGAATTGTTTGGTACTATGACAGTTCAGGTGTACAAGCAAGAAAATATTATGGTTCATTATATGAGCCAATTTTATTCTGTGTAAAAAACCCCAATAGATACACTTTCAACACAGAAGACATTTTAGTTGAGGCAAAAACGGGTGCAAAGAGAAAACTAATTGATTATAGAAAAAATCCCCCCGAACAATACAATACCAAAAAAGTACCCGGAAATGTTTGGGAATTTCCCCGTGTTAGATACAGAATGCCTGAATATGAAAATCATCCTTCTCAAAAGCCAATTGCCCTAATGGAAAGGATAATAAAAGCAAGCTCAAATGAAGGAGATATAGTGTTAGACCCGTTTTCAGGAGTATTTACAACTTCTTATGTTGCTAAACTACTCAACAGAAAATCAATTGGAATTGAGATAAGCGAAAAATATTTAAAAATTGGATTAAGGAGAGCAGGGATTACAACGGAGTATAATGGTGAAAAACTTGAAAAAGAAATTCGGACTTTTGAGACTGAGAAACTGGAGAGAGCAACTACGCTAAAACTATTTGAAGAATAAGATGGAACACGACTTTACAAAGGTGATAGAGAAAATATTGCAAAATAACTTTGGGGGTGTTGGCGAAGAAATATTTCAGAAAAGTGAATTGCTGCAATATCTCAATATCAAGACAAAGTCAGCACATAAGGGTTCTAAAGCAAGAGGGAGTTTTGGAAACATATATGCAGTTTACGTTTTAATCGAGGACTATCTTGCTCACGACTTTCACGTTGAGGCTGGGTATGATGAATACGAAGGAGCAATATTCTCTGACCTTTTCAAGCGACAAAGAGAATTGCCATTTGGAGCTAAACTTCAAAACCACGCTCTAAATCACAGAATGAATCAGGAGTTTCGCAAATACTTCCCAACTTGTGAATATGTTCCTATTATCAGAGACGCAGAATCCAGCAGATATTGGATTAATGAGAACTTACTGAAAATAAAAGCAAATAGGAACAAACACAACATTGCTTATTCTGTTATTCAAATCATTGACTCCTATATTGAAACCAAAAAAGGAGCATTTGACCGCTTTATCAAAACCATTGAGGAACTGAAAAGCATTTCAGACAAAAAACCTGAAAAGGTTTACAAATTTATCATTGGCTTACTTGCTCAAAACATAGATGCGAGAATTTTTGAAATTGTAAGCTATGCAATTCTGAAATATTTCTATCACGACCAAGTTGTTTATTTTGGTTTTGACCGAGACAATATTGAAGAACACAACCTGACACTCTACAAAACTGGCCGAACAAATGCCAATGACGGAGGAATTGACTTTGTTATGAAACCACTTGGTAGGTTTTTTCAGGTAACTGAAACAACAGACGTTAGAAAATACTTCTTGGACATTGACAAAATTCAGAGATTCCCAATTTCGTTCGTTGTTAAATCAGAAATGACGATTGACGAATTGAAAGAAAATATCAAAGAAAAGGCAGAGGAACAGTACGGAGTGAAAGCCATTGTCAAAAAATATATGGAAGCCATTGAGGAACTTTTTAACATTCAGAAAATCAAAGAATGCTTCGAGAAAGCAGTGGAATTGGGATACCAGAGACAAATTCTTGGCGAGATAATTCTTCAAAGCAAACTGGAATTTAACTACGAGGAAGAATAAAAATGAGGCGCAAAATTAAACATTTATGCTGGCCATAATCAAAACACAGAAAGATGAAAAATGACAAGATTAAAGAACATGAACTCAAAGGTGAAATAAACTATTGCGCATTTATTGACGTACTTGGATATGGCAATATAGTATTTGATGAGAACAGGTCAACTCAAGAGAAAATTAATATTCTGGTTAGTATTTACATGAATCTATTCTCCTCTATCTCATCCACAATTAAAGAAATTAATGAAAATTGCGATGACAAGATTTTTATTAAATCATTTAGTGATTCTGTTTATCTAGAAACTAAGAATTTAGAATCATTGCTTTTTGCTTGTTATCAAATCTTCAATATTGCATTCAATTATTATATCAATTTCAGTCAGAAAGAAAAATATACACCTCTATTACGAGCAGGTATAGTAAAAGACTGGTCATTGCGTATTATGGATATTGCATCTTTAACGAGACAACCATATGACCAATTTTACAAAAATGACGAATTCAATAATATTATTGGACTTGGAATAGCAAGGTCATATACAACAGCAGAAAAATCAAATCTATCCGGAATGAGATTAATAATTTCACCAGAAGTTATCGGAGATATTCAGTTGAAACCATATAAAGACACGACTTTTGAATCTTATTATTTTGACTGCCAAAATTTCATCAAATTATCTTGGCTAAAACATAATCCTAAAACAATTCCCTTATTTTTTACACCTATAAGGAAAAACGAAAAAAATCAAATTGTAAACTTATATGAAAATTGCTGGCCCGTATTTAGATATGCCTATTCAAGAAATAAAACTGACATTTTGCATCATGTAAATGAAATAATAAAAATGAAAATCAATTTTGACGAAAGGACTATGAGGCATTACATTAAGACCTCTGAAATTATTAAAAAAGCATTCCTCATAACCCTTTCCATAAACGACTCAGTATTTTCAAGGGAAACAATAGAAAGTTGTTTATCAGAACTTGAAAACATTACTGATATATAAAATTGTTTTTGAGCACAATTTTGCAATATCACGACAGACCAGAATTCGCCCCCAACTACCACCAACAATGCATAAAAAACATAGGGCTGACAAGGGTTTTAGAGAGGTTTGTACATTTTGCAAACTTTAATTTCGGTTGACTGGAAAGTAGGTTTTAATGCCCTACGTTTTTTATGCTTACCGTTGGCGTGCATTAAAAAAATGACAAGATATCTTACCATAACATTCATTTTTCTCTTTGGACTTGGTTGCTCGACAACTAAAGGACAATATACTTATGAAGTCTGTGTTCAAAAACCATCAGAAACAAGTGAAATCGTTAAAAATGAAAATATTGGTATTGCCGATACAATTGTAGCTTTTTTGTCGGGTCAAATAATAGGCAAAGGCACGAATGAACCTCTTGCTTTTGCCAATGTAATACTGACCAACCAAAGTACTGGCAAAAAGTTTGGAATGGCAACAGACACAAATGGAACTTACACAATAACAGCTCCTGCTGACGAATATGAGTTTCAAATCAATTATGTTGGATATTCGACATTTAAGAACGAATTGAAACTTGGGACAGGAGAAATAAGAGAAATTGATGTTGCACTCGGACAAGGCGGAGCTTTTGTGACCTATGAAATAAAAAGTTACAAAAAACTCAGCCGAAGGCAGTTGAACAAAAAAGCTGAAGAACTGAAGAAAGAAAAATAAAAAACGACACGCCAACAATGGGTATAAAAACATAGGGTAGACAAGTAAACACTTATCTTTGAGTTACTAAACGGCTCTTGTTTCCGGGGACAAATCCGTTTTCAATAATCCCTACGTTTTATACCCGAACCGTTGGGGTACATAAAACAATTCCGATAGACTGAAACAAAATACAGTTGCACTTCGTTAACTAATTAGTTACCTTCGCTCAGTGGAAAGACAAATTACAACTTATGGTAGCTATTTTCGCGACTTTTACGAGCGACAGGACTCGAAAACAAGAGTGAAAATTGATTACGTGCTTGACATCGTTAAACACGAAAGACAAGTACCAATTAAGTTCTTAAAACATCTTGAAGGAACTGATGGACTCTACGAAATAAGGGTCTCAACATCATCCAGAAACATCAGAATCTTTTTGCTTTTTCGACTCTGGACGGTTGGTTATCTTGACCAATTGCTTTGTTAAAAAGACACAAAAGACTCCGGGAAAAGAACTTAAACTGGCACTTAAATTAATGCAACAGTATTTTGACAGTAAACATAAAACCAAGTGATATGGAAAAATTAACAACATTCGAGGAGCATCTCGACCGACAATATGGAAAGACCGGTACTCCAAGACGTGACAAATTCGATGCTGATTCACTTGCTTTCAGAATTGGAGAAATGTTAAAAGCCGCCCGACAAGAAGCCCACATGACACAGGAGGAGCTTGCAGAAAGGACAGGAACGAAAAAGAGCTACATTTCCAGAATTGAATGTGGAAAAAGCGACATTCAGATTTCAACATTTTTCAAGCTCATCGAAAGTGGACTCGGTCGGACTATGAATATTAACATCAGATAAAGATAAAATTATCTGGACTTTTGATTTGATAGAGGAAATTCAAAAGATACCCAAATCTTATCTCAAACACATTAAAAACACGGATGGATTATATGAAATTCGTGTTCAACAAGGCGGTGACATTTTTAGAATATTTTGCTTTTTTGACGAAGGAAAACTGGTCGTGTTAACAAATGCTTTTCAGAAAAAGACGCAAAAGACGCCAAAACAAGAAATTGACAAAGCACTTAAAATAAAGGAGGAATATTATGCTGAAAAAAAATGACATTAAGACACTTGCCCAGTTCAAAGACGAACAGTACGGCAAACGTGGGACTTCTAAACGTGAGAAGTTAGAAGCTGGTTATGAAGAGTTTAAACTCGGTGCATTAATTCACGAAGCCCGAATAGAAAAAGGGATGACACAAGAAGAACTCGCAGAACGTTGTGGGACAAACAAAGCGTACATTTCACGAGTTGAAAACAACATTAAAGACGTTCGAATTTCGACATTACAAAAAATCGTAGAACTTGGTTTTGGCGGACATTTGCAACTTTCTATCATCCTCTAACATTGACGGACAGAAGAAAATCGCATATAACATCTGTAGCCCTCCCCACCAATAATGAAATAAGAGGATACTTTAGTCACTCGTGGACAGAAAAAAATGAGCAAAAAATGATAACACCAGCTAAATTCAATGCGGGTGAAGTGGCAGTTTGAAAGGTCTGTGCTTTCTACTATCTTTGTTCTCGTAGGACAAGTACGATGCTATTAATCCCGCACTGCATTTAGCCCTGTCCGTTAACTGTCAACTGCCTTGCTCATTCGTACTTCCTCAAAACCCTATCCCAATCCTCACCCCTGCCTTTGTCTCACCCTGTTGAAATGAACTAACCAAATCAACCCTGCCAATCTTTAAAATGTGCTCAATGCCTATTCCAATTTCCACATAATTCTTTGAAAGTCCGGTGTATAAATAATTAAGGCTTGCCACAGCTTGAAATTTAGTTCTTCTAAGCAGTGGGAACTTGTTCAGCACAAAACCATTAAAATGATGCTCATAATGTCCCTCAACAAAAAAGCCGGTGGTACTAAACTTGTAATAGTCCAGTAAATAAAAATGATCCTGGTCCATTGTACTGAAAATAGTCTGATTTCCCATAAAATGTTTGTAATCTATGAACTCAACTTTATTTTCATTTAAAAATGTACCTGCAGAAACATTCCAGTACCCACTGCCTAATAATTTGAGACTGAAATTATCCCTTACCAACAGGGAAAGATAGTCAAACCAAGCCCCCCTAAATCCTCCCAAAGGGGGGACTTTGCCACCGCTTTTCCCCTTTTTGTAATTGATCGTTAGCGTTGGATACTTTGAGCCAATGATGATCTTTTGGTCAGGCAAAGAATAATATTTTTGTTTGAGTCTGATCCTTATGGAAATATTTAACTGAAGATTGTTATGTTGCCTAAACTGTATGGCTGCTGAATCACCTGCTAGGATATTCGGAGTATATTCTCTATCGTCATAATCAACCCAGGTATAGCTTGTAGTATTGACAAGCGGTTTTCTTTCAGCGTATTCCAGCGAAGTATTTAGCAGCAAGCCATTGGCTATCTCTGTCCTGTATTTTATTTTGGCAAAGGATTTCTCATATATCTTCAAAAAATTTTGTTCATTAAACAAGCTGTAAAGTGAATTAACAAAAGGCGAGATTGGCTCATAAGCATTAAACTGGGTTACAAATCTGCCAAATTCAGTTGAAATGTAGGCAAACCTTTTCGGTTTGTAATAAAAGGTGGATGATAAAGTTGCGTTAAAATGTTTATTTGAAAAACCATACCTTAGAGACGGTTCTATCGTTAAAAATTTTCTATTCTCATATTCTTTGCTATATTCAGTATATAAATTCAGTGCGAATCCTTCAACGGTATTGAATTGAATATTTTGGATTAGCGGGCTGATTGAATAGTTAGTCTTTTTGTATGAATTATAATAAGAATAGCCGCCATACAAAATATCACCGGCAGAAAACCTGTTTTCTTTCTTATCTAAAGAATCCCGGTACTGTTTTGTGTTTGAGAGGACCTCAATGCTATCCTTTCTTCTATAATCTTTTACTTCCTCAATGGTCAATGGCATGGGCCTGATTTTCTTCCAATAAACCGTATCTCTTTTATTAGATCCTTTTTCAATCGCCATTATTTCATTATTGAAAAATTTAGCCCCTCCTAAATCCCCCCTTCCACTATTCCTTACAGAATCGGTGAATCGCTTCGTTTTCCTTCTCTCCGTTTCTACGATTCCCCGTTTCTCCTTTTTAGGGGGGCTTGGAGTTAGAGCGGGGCTGGCCTTGTAATTTGAATAAACTGCGACAAAATATCCCTCCCCTTTAAAACCCAAAATACTTAAAGCAAACTTAAACTTTTGAGACAGCATCATCCAGATATTGTCCTGTACAGGTGCAAAAACCTGCTTTACAATTACATAATCTAAAAATTCAATTTGTGTGCCTTTACTTAATGATAAAATTACACTTTGCAGCCTCCAGCTATCTTCTACAATGTAAATATAACCTTTAAATACAGGATCGCTCTTCCTGATGGGTGTTACTTTGATTTTGTTAATGATCACACCATTACTGCTACTGCCTGCCTGCGCCAAAGGTTCGGCAGGCAGGCTGTTATCTCTTATCGTGCCAATCAATTTATACTTGTAATAGAGCAAAGCATTGCTGGCTATGGGCGAAATAAATCCTCTTTCATTCAGTCCATCCAGCTCTATTACATTTTCATAGAAATTAACCATCATTTGAGACGCCTGATTAAAGCTGAATGCCCTATTGTCTCCGCTTACTTTTGAGGCGATCATCCTTTCTTTGACCTTATCAGGCCTTTTATAGAATAATTCCGATACCGATTCGGATAAATAAATTATGCCTGTATCAACATTCACAGCCATTCCCAATAAATTTTTGGGCGCTTTATATAATCTTTGTAAGCCTTTAATATAAACTTTACAGGAGTAAGACTCTATTTCATTGAGATGGTATTTTCGTCTTTTTATTGCGTTCCTGATAATCCGGTATGCAGGATCTTCACCTGTTGCCTTCACGACAACTTCCTTCAGCCTGTAGATCTCGGGACTAAGAGTTACATTGAATGTTTGAGTATCTGAGTAGTTAAGTGTTTGAGTTGTTTCAGAATGAACTTTATAGCCAATGTATTGAAAAAGTACTCTATGAGTCCCGGGAGGGACTACCAGATGATAATAGCCATCCTGATTTGTAGTGGTTCCGATGGAAGTGTTTTTTATATATACATTTGCAAAGGGTAAGCCCCGGCCTTTTTCACCAAGTACTTTGCCGGATATAGTTTGGGCATAAGTATCATATGAACACAGATTTAAAAAAACACAGATTACGCAGATAATCGGTGTAATCTGTGTTTTGAGAGACCCATTCATATAGCTTTTAGCTTTTAGCTGTTAGCTTTTGGCTGTTAGCTTTTGGCTGTTAGCTAACAGCTAACAGCTTTTTAATCTGTGTTATTGAAAGTATTCCCTCATCCTCTCAAAAAAACCCTTATCATTTTTGCCGGGTTTGGGGGTAAAATTTGGTGAGTCTTTGAGATTTTGCAATAATGCACGTTCCTCATTTGTCAATTGTTTCGGAGTCCAGATGTTTATATGTATGAGCTCATCACCTTTTCCATAAATGTTAATATCCTTAATACCCTTATTTTTCAGTCTCAATATCGAACCTGCCTGGGTACCCGGAGCAATTTTTATCTTAACTTTACCATCAATTGTTGGAACTTCTACATCGGTTCCAAGAGTTGCATCAATGAAACTTAAGTAAAGATCATAAACAATATTGTTGCCATCTCTTATTAACTGCGGATCTTCAATTTCTTCTATAATAATAAGCAAGTCCCCGTATTCACCTCCTTTAACAGCTGCATTACCTTTACCGTTCATTGAAAGCTGCATCTCATCGACAACACCGGCAGGAATATTTACAGTGATGGTATCATTAATGAGTTTTCTTCCTTCCCCCTGGCAACCATTACATTGCTGACCAATTACCTTACCTTCGCCACCGCAAGCAGGGCACGTACTGGAGGAGACCATTTGCCCAATCATGGTGTTGACAACATTCCTGATCTGGCCAACACCCTTGCAAGTACCACAGGTTTGCAAGTCGGTTCCATTTTGTGAGCCGTTACCACCGCATTCATCGCAGGTAGCATACCTCTTTACCTTTATTGTTTTCTCTATACCATGTGCAATCTCCTGAAGTGTAAGATTGAGCTTAATTCGCAGGTTTGATCCTCTCCTGAACGCTCTTCTGCCTGTAGCTCTTCCCCCAAAAAAACTCTCAAATGGATGACTGCCCCCAAAAATATCACCGAAATGGGAAAATATATCCTCCATATTCATTCCACCAGTGCCAAATCCACGACCATTTACGCCTGAATGCCCGAACCTGTCATAATTGCTCCTTTTATCATCATTGCTTAAAACCTCATAGGCTTCAGCAGCTTCTTTAAATTTTTCTTCAGCAGACGGGTCATCAGGGTTCTTATCCGGGTGAAATTTGATCGCAGTTTTCCTGTAAGCTTTTTTAATCTCATCAGCGACAGCATCTTTGCTGACGCCTAATACTTCGTAATAATCTTTTTTATTCATTATTCCGATACTAATTAGTGTCTGTCTATAAAGTCGAATGTTTAATATATTATAGTAAAAACATAACTTCGTAAGTTGATTAAAAA
>VRUD01000075.1:0-3997 GCA_019456305.1 Cytophagales bacterium
CTACTAAGCCGGTGGCTCCTATCAATGCGAATTTCATAAATAAAAAAAAGGTAAATGTAACTAATCAGTCGGCAGTCCTCAATCGGCAGTCGGCAGTCGGCTTTGCAGGCTGTGGACTGCCGACTGATTCGTGTGGAGGTAAAATTACATAAATAATTCTTATATTAGTAAGATTGGTTTGTATTTAAAAAAAATTGGCGTACTTTGGGGAATTAAATCCCTAAATTACGCTTAAAATATTTTCACCATTATTAAGAATATAACTTCGCCTGCCTGCCGTTAGGCAACATTTGGTACGTGACTTAAGAGAAAGATGACCTTAAAAGACTTTCATATACTTAAATTACTCTTGTCTGCATTGATACTCAGTGTGATTACGACCTGTGCTTATTCTCAATGTGACACGATCGTAATATATACGGTAGCTGACAGCACCGAACAATTTGTGGTAATTCCATGTGATTCAGACTCCACTAGCACGTATGGAGAAATTTTGGGCAATGTGGGAAGTATGGGTAATATTACCCAGCTCTTAACAGATTCGGCCTCCGTTCCTTTTACGCCCTTAGCTCTGGCAGAGAATGATTACAATTTGTTGTCATACCCAGTTAGAACGAATTTAGCACTTGTATGGTCGGACTCTATTGTGGAACAAGGAGCATCATGCTCTGGAACATTAATTTCTAGTAACATAGCTTTGACAGCCGGCCACTGTATTGGTACCGTGAACTCCTTTGATGAATTTATTTGGAAGGGTGGGAAAGGTCTCTATGTTTCACCTTCCCACGTCAATGGGTTTCCCCAGAACCTGATTGGGAAAATCAAAGTGACGCACATAATTATTTTAAAAAAATTCTACAATAATAGCTTAGACTTCCCAAATGATTATGCTTTACTGGTTTTAGAAGATCCGGTAGGTAGTTCAATCGGGTGGATGGGACTTAGCTACCATCAAAATGATTCAATATTAAACAGTACTATGGTTTCCTACAATTTCGGATATCCTGCAACTTCAGGATATAATGGAAAAGATATGTTCTACAATTATGGAATTGTGGTAACTAATTTTTTCTGGGGTGAATTTAATAATGGAGTACCTGGTATTACGGGACAAAGTGGAAGTTGCTTTTTTTATGTTGATGGAAACAAATACCTAATGTACGGAATCTATGTTTTCTCTACTACGAACGATCTTTTCACAAAGAATAGAGTTTGGGAAATTCAGAAAATGATGGATCACGCCTCCACATTAGTTAGTGTCCCTGATCTTTCAATTACCAAGTTCAGTCTGGTAAATGTCTTTCCAAATCCAATGAATCAAACAGCAGTATTGACACTCGACACAGCGGTACGAGGAAACAATAGTGCATTCTCCATTGACCTATATGACATTTCAGGGCTGCTGGTTATGCGGGAAAGCCTAATCAACTGCTGTGAGTATGAACTTCAAAAAGGTAACCTGGAAAGTGGACTCTATACTGTATTGGTTTATGATAGTAAATCAATAATAGGTACTACTAAAATTGTCGTCAATTAATGTTCAAACGATTATTAATTTTAACTTTTTGGATAGTAGAAATGATGTAGTAGCTTTGTGGGAAAACTTTTTAATTGTAGAAAGATTAAAATATTGCTCATAATTAATTTATAAATTTGTGTATATGAAACAATTGATATCTGTATTGGGATACCTGGTGTTTTACGTTACACTCAACCAATTTCCTGCCATTGCCCAGTTCACGGATGACTTTTCGGATGGGAATTTTACGAGTAATCCTGTGTGGAGCGGAGACGACACAGTTTGGACCGTTATTGGTGGCGAGTTGCGTTCAAATAGTTCTACTATAAACTCTGGTTTCTATCTAAGTACTGCATCATCTGTTATTCAAAACACTCAATGGGAGTTTTATTGTAATTTAAAATTAGCTACTAGTGGGGCAAGATATGCCGATGTTTTTTTAGTATCCGATTCATCAAACCTCAAAGGAAACAATAGCGGTTATTTTGTTAGAATAGGCAATACTGCTGATGAGGTTAGCTTATATCGTAAAGACACCGGTTCATCTTTTATCATTATTAACGGTACTGATGCAACTATTAACAATGCCAGTGATAATCCATTGAATGTAAAAATAACTCGTGACTCAATAGGTACCTGGAAGTTGGAAATTGATCTGGATACTACAGGAATTTATAGCGTTGAGGGTACCGTGTTTGATACTACTTATAAAAGCAGCAATTTTTTTGGAGTTTTAGCAATACAATCAACTTCAACCTCTTTTTATAAATATTTTTTTGATGATTTCAATGTAGCTCCAATCCCTCCTGATACCATACCTCCTGCTATCTCATCACTCATAGTTCTCTCAGATACAACATTAGATATACAATTTAGTGAATTTGTAAACAAAACAACTGCTGAAATAGAAATAAATTATTCGGTAAATAATGGCATTGGAAACCCGATATCAGCGCTCCGGGATAGTACAGACTCCACCATAGTTCATTTAATTTTTGATACAGCTTTTGGCAATTGTATTACAAATACGCTTACCATCAACAACGTTCAAGATCTTTTAGGCAATCCAATAATAATACCTGAAACTAGTGATTTTGTCTATTGTGTGCCTGATACTGCTCTATATAGAGATGTCGTGATCAATGAAATATTTGCTGATCCGTCTCCTCAGGTTGGTCTTCCATTAATAGAATTTGTAGAACTCTACAACCGGAGTTCTAAAATTTTTAACCTAAATAGCTGGACTTTTAGTGATCCGACTACTACAGGCACTTTAAGCAGTTTAATTCTTAATCCCGGAGATTATGTTATCCTTTGTCCAATAGCAGATACAGCAAATTTTACAGGTAACATAATCGGCTTGAGTTCATTCCCAACCTTGAATAATTCGGGCGATAATCTTACTTTAAAAGAACCTTCCTCCTTACTTCTTGATGCAGTAAACTATGATATATCCTGGTATAACGACCCCACCAAAGACGGTGGAGGTTGGTCACTTGAATTGATCAATCCTTTTAATGATTGCAGCAAAGCCAATAACTGGACTGCATCAAATGACCCTTTAGGTGGAACTCCCGGAAAACAAAACGCTGTCTTTGATACTTTACCCGATACCTTATCGCCAGATCTGGTTAGTGTATTTGATTCAACTAATACTATTGTGGTACTTACTTTTAGTGAACCCATGGATAGTAATAGCCTCGCATCAGGAACATATACTTTTACTCCTCCACTAACAGTATCAACTATTCAACCCGTTGCACCCAATTTTACTGATGTGATCCTGACGCTTAGCCCGGCTATTGATACAGGAATAGTTTACACCATTACGGTAAACAATGTAACAGATTGCCCGGGAAATTTAATAAGTACAAATGATAGCGCTCAATTTCTAATTTCACCTCTTGCCGGCAAATTCGATGTAATCATCAATGAAATTTTTGCCGATCCGACACCTGTTGTCGGACTGCCTGAAATTGAATTTGTAGAAATATTCAATAGAAGCAATAAAATATTTGATCTGCGGGGATGGCAATTTGTAAACAGCACTACGAGTAAAATATTACCATCACATTTTTTATTTCCAAATAAATACATAATCTTATGTGATGAAAATGACACTGCCAATTATAGCCCTTTTGGTACTATAATTGGTATCCCTTCCATGACTGCTCTTACGAATGGGGGAGACAGCTTAACACTAACAGATGATGGGGGAAGTATAATAGATATTGTAGTTTATTCAGATAGCTGGTACAACGACCCTGCCAAAGACGATGGCGGCTGGACATTGGAATTGATCAATCCCTACCATCCCTGCAGCTTTTTAAATAACTGGACTGCTTCAAATAATCCCAAAGGTGGCACACCGGGTACACAAAACTCTGTCTTTGATACTTTACCTGATACTCAGCCACCTGATTTGTTGGGTGTGATTGCCCTGTCAAATACCTCTATTCAGCTTACTTTTAGCGAACC
>VRUD01000075.1:4097-21332 GCA_019456305.1 Cytophagales bacterium
CCTGATACTCAGCCACCTGATTTGTTGGGTGTGATTGCCCTGTCAAATACCTCTATTCAGCTTACTTTTAGCGAACCCATGGATAGTATTAGCCTCGCATCAGGAACATATACTTTTACTCCTCCACTAACAGTATCAGCTATTCAACCTGTTGCACCCAATTTTACTGAAGTGATACTGACGTTTAGCCCGGCTATAGATACCGGAACAGTTTACACCATTACCCTAAATAATGTTAGAGATTGCCCGGGAAATCCTATTAGTGTGAATAATAGCGCTCAATTTTTAATTTCACCCCCTGCCGGCAAATTCGATATAATCATCAATGAAATTTTTGCAGATCCGACACCTGTTGTCGGGCTGCCTGAAATTGAATTTGTAGAAATATTTAATAGAAGCAGTAAAGTATTTGATTTGCGGGGATGGCAATTTGTAAACAGCGCTACGAGTAAAATATTACCATCGCATTTTTTATTTCCAAATAAATACATAATCTTATGTGATGAAAATGACACTGTTAGTTATAGCCCTTTTGGTACTGTAATTGGTATCCCTTCCTTTACTGCTCTTACGAATGGGGGAGACAGCTTAACACTAACAGATGATGGGGGGAGTATTATAGATATTGTAGATTATTCAGATACCTGGTATAACGATCCTCTAAAAGATGATGGAGGCTGGACGTTGGAATTGATCAATCCCGACCATCCCTGTAGCTTTTCAAGCAACTGGACTGCATCGAATGATCCCTCAGGCGGTACACCCGGTACACAAAACTCTGTCTTTGATACATCACCAGATACATTACCGCCAGATTTGATAAGCGCTATGGCTTTATCAAATATTACTGTCAAAGTAACTTTTAGCGAACCCATGGATAGTACCAGCTTAGTAAGTGGTTCCTTTACTATTGATAGTGGTATAGTTGTAACAGATGTGCAGGTAATTTCAGCAGATTTTACAACTTTGCTTTTAACCCTTAATCCACCTCTTGATACCGGGATCCTTTACACTATTACAATAGACAGCGTAACAGACTGCACAGATAGAATAATAAGTTCAAATAATAAAGCTCAAT
Organism: Cytophagales bacterium; assembly: GCA_019456305.1. NCBI lineage: Bacteria > Pseudomonadati > Bacteroidota > Cytophagia > Cytophagales > Cytophagales bacterium. Next base: position 5,176 of record VRUD01000075.1, read on the forward strand.
TTCTAATTTCACCCCCTGCTAAAAAATATGACATATTAATTACAGAGATCTTTGCCGATCCAACACCACAAAGACCAAATGTAGGATTACCGATATACGAATTTTATGAAATATATAATAATAGCAATAAAATCTTCGGTGTTGAAGAATTGATCTTTATGCCAGGAGAATATATCATTGTATGTGACGAAGCTGCTGCTCCACAATTTGAACAGTATGGAAAAGTATTACCATTAGCTGATTTTTCTTCTTTATCAAATGCAGGAGGGCTGTTGACTTTTACATATCAAAATAAGCTTATCCATTCAGTTACTTATTCTGACAGCTGGTACCAATCCAGCACAAAAAAAGATGGCGGCTGGTCGCTGGAAATGATTGACCTTACTAATCTCTGTGAAGGACTATCTCTTTGTGGACGGGTAAGTAATAATTGGATCGCATCAGCAGACCCTTCAGGCGGTACACCCGGAAAGCAAAATTCTGTTTTTGAAAACAATCCTGATCTGACAGGTCCCTCACTGATAAGAGCAGACGTTATGGATTCTGTAACGGTAAGATTGATTTTCAACGAAAGCCTTGACAGTATCAGCGCTACAAATAAAGGAAATTATACGATTGATAAGGGCGATACAGTAATCATGGTCTCTATTGATACTATTGAATTTAAATTTGTTAACCTCCATTTTAATGATACTTTGCAGCACAAGGTAAAATATATGGTTACAATCAATAATATTGAGGATTGTATAGGCAATAACACTGTAAGTGACATTGCTTATTTTGCTCGCCCTGAACAAGGAGATTCATTGGATATTATCATCAATGAAATGTTATTTAACCCTAGAACAGGTGGGAAAGATTTTGTAGAGCTCTACAACAACTCAAATAAATATATTAACCTTCAAAACTGGCAATTGGCAGACACCAGCGATGGAGTTATTGCAAACCAATTGGCCATTATTCAAGAACCTTATATTATCTTTCCCGAAGAATATGTTGTATTAACAGAAGATTGCGAGAATATTGAAAACGAGTACCCGGGAGCAAGAGAAGAAACATTTCTACAAATGACTAAAATACCAGGCTACGATGATAATTCCGATGCTGTTATCTTAATAAATGACCAGAGTAACATTATGGAGAGATTTGATTACGACAAAGACATGCACCTCCCCTTAATTGATGATGAAAATGGCGTTTCCCTCGAAAGGATCAACTTCAACATACCAACCAACGACCCAGGCAACTGGCACTCTGCTGCAAGCACAGCGGGCTATGCAACTCCAGGTTATCTTAACTCTCAATCATCTGTGATACTAACAACAATTACAGGAGAGGTTTGGATTGAGCCAAAAGTTTTTACTCCCGATCAGGATAATACTTCCGGCCAGGATTTTACTTTTATTTATTACGATTTTAAAAATCCCGGCAATTTTGCTAACATCACCATTTATGATTCAAGAGGGCGATTAATAAGAAAGTTGGCCAGGAATGAATTGCTTGGGACAGAATCAGGATATTATAAATGGGACGGCACTACAGATGACAAACGCAAAGCAAGGGTAGGCTATTATTTGGTTCATTTTGAGGTATTTGATATTAAGGGAAATGTAAGGAGTTTTAAAGAAACTGTGGTGGTTGGGGCAAAATTCAGGTAAATATTATAGAAACTAACATAAAATATAGTATATTTGCCGGTGGATTAACTTTGAATTAAATAATTTTTAAACAAGCAAAGTATTATTTTCGTAGGCTGGAAACTTCAGAAAAAGCCAGAGGCAATATATCAACCTCCAAAAATAAATAATGCTGAAATTAAGCAAAAAATAATAAAGTCCAATGGCTCTCAAATCGTTAATGAAGTTGAAGAAAATATTTCCATAGGAATTTCAACTAAAGAATATTTAACGGTATTTTAATGCTACATACCAAAAATATTTTGTTTTTTTTAGGGGGTCTTTTTTTGGTGGGGCAGCCGCATTCTTTTGCAATTTTAGGGCTTGTGGGATGGGATGAGCGAAAATTGCAAATGCGGCTGCTGCGGTGAGTTTTATGTACAGACCGGATGCTTATTATCTCACTCGTACATTATATTCAGTTGCCGTTGTAAATTTACCGATTAGTTGCTCTCCGTATTGCTTTACCGTTTTTTGGATAGCGCTTGCAATATTTTCAGGTGATTCTTTTCGTAAACGCAAGAACAATACCCCGAGATATTTTTTATGGTCGCGAAATACAAGTCGCCCAAAATCCTTATCCAGCGTAACCACAATACGTTTATCTTTTACGGCTTCCATCAGAACATTCCTGTCCTTGATTCCAGGCATTTCTTCAATAACTGTCCTGATTTCATACCCTTTGTCTCTTAATATATTAGCTGTGCGTTTGCCAACATCTTCATCCAGCAAAAACCTGAGTTGAGACATAATCCTTAAACTTTAAGAGAATATATCCTATCTTCTATCATCCGTTCGGAAGCATAGGCTATAGCTGCATAAACATCTTTACGGGTAAGATGTGGGTAATTATCCAGCAGTTCGTCAATTGAAATGCCCTGTGACAATTGGCGAAGTATCATTTCAACGGTGATACGGGTACCCTTGATAACAGGTTTGCCCACCATTACGTCAGGGTCCAGAACGATTCTGTTTTTCATATCTTTTCTTTTCTCGTTGATTAGTTTTTATAGATAATAATATTCTTCGTTTGATTCTCCTTTTCCCCCTGCACAGAGATCATATACAAGCCACCGGATAAGTTTTCCGTATTAATTGTGATAATGACTGTATGGTTTTTGGAGAAAATCTCCTCGTTATAAACAATTGCTCCCTGGGCATTGAACATCTTTATTATTGATTTTTATATTCCAAACAAATTTGCCCTATTGTTTATAACATAAGAATTACTACCATTCTATCGGTATCTAATATCCAATATCCTTTCTCTCCGATTACAAATCGGAGTTACTTGTAGATCCTCACAATTATTTCCCCATCCCCCTTCACATACCCTCTAAACATTCCGGCAGTATTAAAAGGCATGGCAATATTACCATCTTTGTCCACAGAGATTACGCCTCCGGTACCGCCTAATTCAACCAATTTTTTCATGATCACCTCATTGGCAGCTTTTTCTAATGAAGCGCCTTTATATTCCATCAGGGCAGAAATGTCATAGGCCACTACCGAACGGATAAAATATTCACCATGGCCGGTTGCCGAAACTGCGCAGGTTTTGTTGTTGGCATAAGTTCCTGCACCAATTATGGGCGAATCTCCGATCCTGCCAAATCGTTTGTTGCTCATTCCACCGGTGGAAGTACCTGCAGCAAGGTTGCCGTTTACGTCTAATGCTACTGCACCTACCGTACCAAAACTATGTACATTTGAAATATCCTTAATATCTCCCTTACCACCAGGATCATCTTTCTGGTCTTCGACTCCCGTCCCACGCTCCTTGTCCTTCGTTCCTTGCTCCTTTTTTTTGTTTTCCTTGAAGTATTTATAACGCTTTTCTGTAAAAAAATAAGAGGGATCTACAATTTCCAGCCCCTGCTCTTTAGCAAATTTTTCTGCACCGGCATAGCATAGCAGCACATGTGGTGAGTTTTCCATCACTTTGCGTGCAGCGCTGACAGGATTTTTTATAACAGTGACAGCAGCAACAGCTCCAGCATTTAATGTTTTTCCATCCATAATAGAAGCATCAAGTTCGTTTTTACCTTCATTGGTAAACACGGCCCCTTTGCCGGCATTGAACAATGGCGAATCTTCCAATACATTGATGGCAGCTTCTACAGCATCCAGGCTTGAACCTTCCACTTTTAAAATTTCATACCCTACTTGTAATGCCTCCTTTAGTTTTGTTTTATACGCATCTTCTTTTTCAGGTGTCATGTTCCCCTTTAAGATCGTGCCTGCACCTGCGTGAATGACTATGGTGATTTTATTGATATTCTTTTTTTCATTTTGCGAAATCGCTGAAGAAATAGTGGATATCAAAACAATCACTGCAACAAAAAATCTCACCCGCCTGCCAACGTATGGGCTTGAGCATGGCGGGCAGGTTAAGAATAAACATCCTAATAAGTTATTATTTAAAATAATTTTTTTCATACTATTAAATTGTTTTACATTTGGGTGATTTTTCAAAGCCGGTTAATGAATTTTTGGTGTAAAATTAACAAACTAAATTATTTAAATGTATGTTAAGTGAAAAAAAAGATTTTTTAATCAATTGGTTTAAAGATTTAGAACAAGATGATTTATTGTTATCATATAAGGGTGATTTCGATCAGAGGCTTGTTACGCCTATGTGGTCATATATTGAAGAAAAACTTGATATAGAAGCGCACAATTTATTCCTAAAAAGCAGACTGTTATCAGTTATAGTAGAATGTTTACAAAATATTTGCAATCATGGTGAGAAAATTGATAATTCTAAAATGACACAAGGAATTTTTATGATTGGAAAAAACCAAAACGAGTTCATTACTGCTACCGGAAATTTTATTTTAAATCATTATGTAGCGTCTCTTAAAAAATTACTTGACAATATTAATGATATGGGAAAAGAAGGGGTTAAAAAAAGGTTTAAAGAGGTCTTAAAAGAATCAAAATCATCTGACCATGGTGGCGGTCTCGGATTCCTGGACATTGCAAGAAAATCAGAAAGAAAATTTGAGTATCATTTTCACCCGGTTGATAAAAAATATTCTTTTTTTTCTTTTCAGGTGAAGATAACTATTAGATAAGAAATGCTTGAAATGCCTAAAATTTGAAATGACTAAATTTCTTATTGGATTTTTGGTTGATTAGCCATGGTTAATTAGTTTTTAGTTTTGGTTTTATAGTTATTTAGTTGCCTGCTCATCGTGCTCCTCCCGAGTAGCTACCGTTAAAAGAAGTAAACTATAAAACTAATAAACTATAACCAATGACTAAATAACCATAACTAAAAACTAACAAACTAATAACTAAAATTTTTGCACATTTTAGGCATTTCTACTAATCATATAAATATGTTGAATTTTATATCATGGAATGTCGACCCCGAGATATTTTCTATTGGCCCCTTCTCAATCAGATGGTATGGCTTATTATTCGCTTTGGGTTTTATCATAGGGCTGCAAATAATATCAAAGATTTTTAAAGATGAAGGTAAGCCCAAAAAGGATGTTGACTCAGTAACAATCTACATGTTACTCTCAACAATAATCGGGGCAAGATTAGGGCATTGCCTTTTTTATGAACCCTCCTATTATCTGCAGGATCCAATTAAATTATTATATATCTGGGAAGGAGGACTTGCCAGTCATGGCGCTGCTGTTGGTATACTTATTGGATTATATCTGTACTCAAGGAAAAAGCCAGATCAAAGTTATTTATGGACCTTTGACAGGGTAGTGATCGTTGTAGCATTGGCCGGATGCCTTATCAGGTTTGGGAATTTGATGAATTCTGAAATTGTAGGAATACCAACAGATCTTCCCTGGGGTTTTATATTCGTACGGTTAGGAGAAGATTTTGCACGACATCCTGCCCAGTTATATGAATCCATCTCATGCCTACTGTTATTCTTTTTACTTTATTACATATACAATAAAGCAAAAGCCAAAACGCCCCAAGGCAAAATATTCGGTTTGTTTCTTATTATGATCTTTGGACTGAGATTTTTTTATGAGTTCTTAAAAGAAAACCAGGTAGAGTTTGAAGAAGGTATGGTTTTGAATATGGGGCAAATCCTTAGCATCCCATTAGTAATAATAGGCGTAATTCTCCTCATCCGGTCATATAAAAATGGAAAATAAAGAAAAAATAGTTAAAGATTGGTTACCAAGATATACAGGCACACCATTATCTCAATTTGGTAAATACATTTTACTTACCAATTTCATTAACTACGTTGAATTTTTTGCAAAAAAATTTCATACAAAAATTTTGGGCAAAGATATGCCCATGCAAACAAGCACTGCCAATAACATTACAATAATTAATTTTGGTATGGGAAGCGCCATGGCTGCTACTATCATGGATCTGCTCTCTGCAATAAACCCTAAGGCTACGCTTTTCCTGGGTAAATGTGGCGGCTTAAAAAGAAAGACTCATATAGGTGATCTGATATTACCCATTGCAGCAATAAGAGGAGAAGGAACCAGTAATGATTATCTTCCTGCAGAAGTGCCTGCATTACCTTCATTTATGCTTCAACGCGCTATTTCTTCAGTAATAAAAAAACATGAATTAGATTACTGGACAGGCACTGTTTACAGTACAAACAGAAGGGTTTGGGAGCATGACGAAAAATTTAAAAGATATTTAAAGGAAATTCGTACTATGGGAATTGACATGGAAACAGCCACCTTGTTTGTAGTGGCTTTCATAAATGAAATTCCTAACGGTGCACTATTGTTAGTATCAGATAACCCTATGGTACCTGAAGGGGTGAAAACAACTAAAAGTGACAAAGAAGTTACACAAAAATATGTAAAAAGACACCTTCAGATTGGTATTGAATCATTGCTTGAAATAGCCAATTCAGGAGAATCGGTTAAACATCTTAGGTTTTTGTAAATTGAAGATTGTAAATTTGAGTCCACTCTAAAAAGTGTTTTTGGTTCTCGCAAAGGCGCAAAGAGCGCAAAGTTATATGCTTAACTAATTGATATTCAGTCCTTTGAGAACTTTGCGTCTTTGCGAGAAACGATTTCTTTTCAAATTTTTACTTTTTAGAGGGGACTCAAATTTTTAATTTACAATTAGAAACTCCCCCTTAAGCACTGGCACTACATCATATTTATCAAAAGTTAGACAAAATGCAATATCTTTTTGAATATTTAACCCCTTTAACCTTTGTGCATGTGATGCGTTTTCAATAACTGCCGGTAAATCACTACCCACCCCATCATAAAGATAGCGTGCCGCTAAAGCAGCATCATGTTCAACCTGGAAATTTGCGAGGTCTTTCACCACTGCACCGGCAAACAACGTATCTTCAAGGCTGAACCTGCCTTTCCAGCCGGCACATAATAAAACTATATCATTTTGGCCTCTAAGTAACTCATCAACTACAGCTTTTTTATTTAGAAATGAACCGATAATTACCTTAGCAGCATCCTTTGACTTTGAAATAGCCATAGTGCCATTGGTAGTGGTCATAGCTATTGTTTTACCTGCCAACGATCTGTCCATATAATCAAATGGGGAATTACCCAGGTCAAATCCATCAGCCTTTTTACCATCCCTCTCTCCGGCAATAATAAATCCCTGCTTTTTCAAAGCACGACATTGCTCAAGTCCAGCTACAGGCTTAATACGCGCAATGCCATGGGCTAAGGCAGTCGTGATTGAGGAGCTGGCCCGCAGGATATCAATTACCACTACATTTTTATTTTTAATTTCGTAGAGGTGCAAAAGTTCAGGGGTAAGACAGACATCAATTTTGTTCATAATCTGTATAGAATAAGGCAGTTGGTTTATTTTTTTTTTGAGCAACGATTGGTTAAAAAATATCCATTATCAAATTTATTTCAATAAAAATCATAGAAAAAATAAAGCTGCTTACGTTGTGGCTTCGGTCTTTACTCACTATAGGTGTAATCGTAGCGTCTGGAATAACAACATTTTATATTAGCAACTTAAATGATATTAATCTTGTTGAAAAACAATTTCTTATTGCAGGCGTTGTAATATTTATAGTAATTGCGATAATAATAATCTTGATAAACAAAAAAATTAATCATTTTATTAATTTACTAAAACAATGACACCCTTTGATTATTTTATACTGATTTCTGTGGCTTTGTTCTTTTTAACACTGGCCTTAATTCCTTTATGGCAAATTATTAAGGATAACAAAGAGTTAAAAAAATGATGACATTTGAAAATATTATGTTGATTTTATTATTCCTCAGTGTTTTGTCTATACCATTAATTCCATTGTGGCAGATTATTAAGGAGAATAAAGAGCTAAAGAAAAGGAAATAAAGGGAATAAAGGATATATCACTATTTCCTTAATTCCCCTATTTCCTTATTTCCTTATACCTTCTTATTATAAAACGGCATCTTCACAACCTTTGCCTTTACATTTTTGTTTCTGATCCCAATAAATATTTCTGTACCAGGTTCAGTATAAGCTGTATTCACGTATCCCATGCCAATGCCTATGCCCAGGGATGGTGATTGCGTTCCTGATGTAACATTCCCGATATTTTTCTCATTTGTATCAATTATCTCATAATGACTTCTTGGAATACCCCGCTCCTTCATCTCAAACCCGACCAATTTTCTTTTCACACCATTATCTTTTTGTGCCTGCAAATTTATTGAATTGGTAAAATCCTTTGTAAATTTGGTGATCCAGCCTAAGCCTGCTTCAATAGGAGAGGTGGTATCATCAATGTCGTTGCCGTATAAGCAAAAACCCATCTCAAGCCTGAGTGTATCCCTTGCTCCAAGGCCAATTGGTTTGATACCGAATTCAGCACCTGCTTCAAAAATATTATTCCATATCTGTTTTGCCTGATCATTGTCAAAATAAATTTCAAAACCACCTGAACCTGTATATCCTGTAGCTGAGATCAGTATATCAGGAACACCTTTAACCTTTCCTTTGGTGAAAGTATAATATTTCAAATCTGTTAGTTTGACAGGCGTTAATTTCTGTAATACATCAATAGCTTTTGGCCCCTGGACTGCAATAAGGGAGGTCTGGTCAGAGATGTTTTTCATTTCCACGCTATTGTGGTTGTGTTGGGAGATCCAGTTCCAGTCTTTTTCAATGTTTGAGGCATTCACAACCAGCAAATATTCTTCTTCCTCAGTTCTGTAAACAAGCAAGTCATCAACAATGCCACCTTTTTCGTTGGTCATGCAAGAGTACTGGGCTTTGCCCGCGTATAATTTTGATGCATCATTTGAAGTAATGCGCTGGATAAGGTCAAGGGCATTGGGACCTTTCAAAATAAATTCTCCCATGTGGGAAATATCAAACACGCCTACGCTATTTCTAACGGCATTATGTTCTTCAATATCAGACGTATATCTTACAGGCATGTTGAATCCGGCAAAAGGCGCCATTTTAGCGCCTAATTCTATATGTAAACCGTGTAGAGCTGTTTTTTTAAGTTCCATCAGAAAAGTAGTGTCAGGTATTAATGTGTTAACATAATTTTGAAACCACTAATTACACGAATTACACTAATTAAGAATTTCACTAATTTAGTGTAATTAGTGTAATTAGTGGTTTCGGAAACCCACATGAACACACGAACACTTGAACACTCGAAAGTGGTAGTTTTAATTAAACAATTGTTGAACTATCACTTGAACACCTGAACAATTGTCTATTGTCTATTGTCAACTGTCAATTTCTTTTTTTATCCTTCCTATCTGCTTCAGGTGGTGATCAAAATGATCTTGCATAAAATTAAACATTTGATAAATATTCATTCTACCTGCAAAGGCATGCTTAAATATATTTTTATCCAGTAAATCATCAGGAAATTCATCCAGTAATTTTCTGATATCCTTTCTGGTCTGCCCCCATTGATCTTTTATACTTTCAAAAGTGTTGGTTTTGGGTACATCAGCTATAAATTTGGGCGCTTTAAAACGAAATGATGAACGGAGCGCTAATTTTAATAAAAATGATCTTATGATTGCACCCAAACCCGAATTTTTGATATTGGTTCTATATTGCAGCTTTTTATTGATGTAAGCAACCGATAATTGCTCTGTTTTGTTCAAATGGTGAATTACCTGAATAATAGACCACTTATCTTGATCGGGTTGAAAACTCAGCTCTTTTTCTCCGAATTTTTCAAGATTTTCCATCAATTCCAGCCGGTTGTTTTCCAGGTGATCAAATTTTATCCGTAGCTTATTATTCATATAAGTTCCCGTTTATCCTGAGTACTCGGGGTTGAAAGAAACATTTCACCCTACCGGGTGATCAACTTTTGGCTGAGAAATTCCGGTAAGTACATTATAAAGCCCCAGGCATTATTAAAACCTGAGGCTCAAAGTTTTTCCTATGGCGCATAGTGTTATCCACGCTCCAGCCCTTTTTCGCTCCTGAATTACTTGGGACACTATGTGCTTTTTTATTTGCATACAAGGGAGTGGTACCAGAAGCTATTCTTCTATACCTGTATCCTCTTCAGATACTACATTTTCTTCATTCCCTTCATCAACTTTGTCTTTTAGCTGTTGGTCTTTGTGATACTTTCCTTTACATTCAGGATATTTTCCTTTCCATCCTGCCTTACAACAACTTGAATAACATTTTGCGGAACACCCTTCATGGCCATATCTTTTATGGCACCCGCAAAAAGCATTGACTGCTGTACAAATAATGATCAGAACCATTATTACTGAAATGGCGCCTGCACCCCACTTATACCACTTACTTAACTGCTGCTTATTCACATAAGCTAAAAGTAAAATCGCACAGATAAGCACAAAAAACTCAAATGTAAACAGTGCATTGAGCTTAAAAACATGAAATAATAACATAATAACCTCCTTTTTTAGTTAATGTAATCCCGAGTATTCGGGACTGCAATATTAATAAGGTTAATTTTAAAATACAAAATTATCAGTATAGTATTTTTGTATAAAAAATATGGGCATCTCTAAAAACTTACTTTTAATATTTTTTTCCTTTTTTCTTGAATTTAATAATGTTGTTACTTAATTTTAAGTTTTTAGAGATGCCCATTAGTTAATTTTGTTCAAAGATATAGCGGGGACAAGAGCAATAAAGTTGCTCTTATCCCTACGTTACACGCAATCAAAAAAACAACGATAAATAGATTTTATAAAATGTGACAAAATGATTAATTTTGCATCTAATTAATTGATGAAAAATGATAAAAATATAGAAATAGTAACTATTTCAATTCCAGAAGGAAAAATTAAAGATTATATTGACGGTACATTTCGTAAAGATACACAGGAAGAGTATGTACGTCAAAATATTCTGAAACGACTTGTAAATGAGTTAGGTTATCCAAAAGAACTCATACAAGTTGAGATAGGTATAAAAATAGGTTCAAACAAACCAAGAATCGATATTGCCATTTTTCCAAAAGATTGTACAGTATTTGAACAAGAAAAGATAAAAATAATAATAGAATGTAAAAAAGAAAACATAAAACCATCCGACAAAAAAGAAGGAATAGAACAATTAAAATCTTATATGTCATCTTGTGCCAATTCCGAGTGGGGTATGTGGACAAATGGTAAAGAGAAGGAAGTTTTTCGTAAAGTTGTTAATTCAAAAGGAGAAATAGAATTTTTTGAATATAGCGACATACCTGAATTTGATACAGATATACACGAAGACGACAGACCTAAACGCGGAAAACAAAGAAAAGCGGTTGCCGATAATTTACTTTTTACTTTTAAACGTTGCCATAACTTTATTTATGCTTTTGAAGGTTTTCAAAAACAACCTGCGTTTTTCGAACTTCTTAAAATAATCTTCTGCAAAATTGAAGACGAAAAAAATGTACTTTCCGATATAGAATTTTTTGTAACACCCAAAGAACGTAATAGCATAGACGGTCAATTATCAGTGGCAAAGCGTATAGACAAAATATTTAAAAAAGTTAAAGATAAATATAAACTCATTTTTGAACTAAACGACAAAATAAATTTCAAAGACACAAGAACACTTACTTTTATTGTCGGTGAATTACAAGATTACGATTTACTTAAAACAAACATTGATGTAAAAGGAAAGGCATATGAAGAAATAGTCGGCGCAAATTTACGTGGTGATAGGGGAGAATTTTTTACCCCCCGCAATGTAATGAAAATGACCGTAGAAATGATAAATCCAAAACCAAATGAAAAAGTTTTAGATAGTAGTTGCGGTACAGGTGGATTTTTAGTTCAGGCAATGACATTAGTTATTCAACAAATTGAGTTAAAAATTGAAAAGCAACTAAATAAGCCAAAAGGTAAATGGACAGAAAATGAAAGACAGATAGCAACTGATTTAATTAGAGAAACCGCAGCAAAAAATTTCTTTGGTTTTGATATTAACCCTGATTTAGTAAAAGCAACCCAAATGAATATGGTAATGAATAACGACGGTAGCGGTAATATTATGCGTTGTAATTCATTACTACCGCCGCATGAGTGGGATTATGAATTTAAAAATGATTTAGCCGATGCTTTTGGAATAAGCACTGATGATATTACAAACCACAATAAAATCGGCTTATTTGATGTAATTGTTACAAATCCGCCTTTCGGCAGTAAAATACCGATTATTGACCAAAATATTTTATCGCAATTTGAAATTGCAAAAGGTTTCAATTCAGTACCACCTGAGCAACTTTTTGTTGAACGTTGTCTGCAATTTTTAAAGCCAGGCGGTAGGTTAGCAATTGTTTTACCCGATAGCATATTAGGAAACCCCGGACTTGCCCATATTAGAAAATGGTTGATTGAAAACACTAAAATTATTGCAAGTGTTGATTTACACGTGGATACATTCCAACCAGGAAACGGAACGCAAACCTCTGTTTTAATCGTACAGAAAAAAACAAATGATGATAAATATACTTCGCAACACGAAAATTATGAAGTTTTTATGACAATGGTTGAAAAAGTAGGGCATGATAAACGTGGCGTAAATATTTACCAAAGAGATAAAGACGGTAAAGTTTTGTACTTTGCTAAACAATATATAACTGAAACCGGCGATATTGAAACAGTTGAAGAACGAGAATTTGACGACCAAACAAAATTAGTTGCAAACGTATTTAGTGAATGGAAAAAAGAACAGGGAATAGTATGGTAGCACAAGAATTAAAATACCTTTCAATAAGCATAAAAGAAATTATTGAAAACGGCTATCGTTTAGAAGCCGGCGCATATAATTTTAAGGCACGATTGGCAAAAGAAACTCTAAAAAAATGTAAATATCCTGTTGTAAATCTTTGGTCAGATAAAGGTTTAATAAGTAATGCAAGTTACCCTCTAAGATTTAAAAGAAAATATGTTGATAGTCTTGTGGGTGTGCCTATGTTTTTACCTTCTCAAATGGTACTAATTTCTCCAAAACCGACAAAATTTATTTCAAAGAAATATTCAAAGAATATAGAAATACTGAAAGTAAAAAAAGGAATGTTATTATTATCCAGGTCAGGTACGATTGGTAAAACTACAATTGTTAATGAAACATTTAGTAATACTGTTTTTTCTGATGATGTAATTAGAATTTTACCAAAAAGTACTTATGATTTAGGGTACATTTACGCATATCTAAACTCAAATTTTGGTTCAACAATTTTATCATCAAACAAATATGGTGCTGTTATTCAACATATTGAGCCAGAACATTTATGCAATGTATTAATTCCCAATCCACCTGATGAGATTAAACAAAAAATACATGATTTAATAATGCAATCGTTTGATTTGCGTGACCAGTACAACGAATTGTTAAATAGAGCCGAGAAAATTATATATGAAGAATTGAAATTAGTACCTATTGAAAATCTTAAACTGAAATATTTTGATGAAACTGTTGACTTAAAAAATTATTCAGTTCCTCTAAACAAATTAGATTTTAGATTTGATGCATCTTATCATTTACCACTTATATCGGAAATAATAAGCACACTTAAGAAAAACGCTAAAGAAATTAGAAAACTCAGTTCATTAGCAATAGATATTACAATGCCCGGAATTTTTAAACGTAATTATGTAGAAGCAGATAGTGGTGTTGCATTTCTTGGTACTAATGATATTTTACAACTTTCACCAAAAATTGACAAATATCTATCTATTGATACCCATAAAAAATTAATTGAAAAACAGTTGTCTGTAAAAGAAAATACATTATTAATTACTGACAGGGGGACAATAGGAAATGTTATTTTAGTCCCTAAATATTATGAAACAGAAAATTGGGTTGTAAGTCAAAACGCAATAAGAGTAATAGCAAATAACAATATAATTGGATATATTTTCATATTTTTAAATAGTGAATTTAGTAAAACGCTAATAAAACGAGAAACATACGGTGCTGTAATTGATATGATTGATTCTGATAATGTAGCAGAAATTCTAATACCAACACTAAATAATTCAGATAAACAAAAAGAAATAAACGATTTAGCATTGCAAGCAAATGAAATTCGTACCAAAGCGTTTGAAAAAGAAAAAGAAGGAATAAAATTATTAACTGATTTAGTAATAAACGTAAATTAATGAATGATAATAAAATGCGTGTAACATTGTATATACGATAATTTGGGGTTTTTCTGCCCCTGCACAAAAGCCTGACGCGCAAAAACCCCAAACTACGCATATACCTGTCCGTTAGCCACAATGCAAAAATGTCATGCTAAAACGACTTTTTGACAAATGACAGAATCAATCTCAATACTACTTGGAGCAGGGTTTTCTGCACCAATGGGTTACCCTCTCGGTGACACTTTGAACCAACGTATACTCAACTGTACGGGAGACGAATTTGCATTTCATACAAGTGGGTCTATGGCGGTTGCAGCAGACGGTAAAAAACCTGACTTCGATTATAACAATAGCTACGATATTAGCTTTAGTTTCTGTAAAGAGATGATTAAATATTTCAATGACAGCCGAGGATACTTTGACTATGAGGAGTTTTATGACTTCATGAAAGACGAAGCAAACTCGGACAAAAACGTTCAAAAATTAGCCCAACCATTCATCGAAAAGAATGAGACAGTTGACGAATTAATTCATTCCTTGGACAACATCTTCGCGCAAATAATTTTATACTATTTAAAAGATGGAAATGGAGAGACACATTACGATAACGCTGCACACATGTGCGGACCAATTTTTCCCGGATATACTGGTATATTAAACTGTTTGCAGAAGCTTTCAGAAAAATATGTAATTAATATTCATACCCTAAATCACGATTTGTTCTTTGAAAGGTTGAATTATTCGGACTGGATTAATGGACAATTGTGTGATGGCTTTGAAGAACTAGGCTCACCTTATTATGGCAAATTAGAAGTTAATGGACGAATTTATCGCCCTAGATTAGAAAGGTATACAGGTAAATATGACAAAAAATTCAGATTGTATAAACTTCATGGCAGTAGGGACTATGGAGTTTATTATGGATCACAAGGTGCAATGGCAACGCCGGAGAAATATTTAAAGACAAGATATGGAATTGACCTTGGTGAATTGTACAAAGAAAAAAAAAATGATAAAGACGAATTAGAGTATGAGCATTGTTGGATCAACTACCATGCAGATTTTCTCACTGGTACAACTTCAAAAATTGAACGCTATAAAGAGCCATTACTTTACAAAACTCTATTTGAATTGTTCAGACAGAATTTGAAAAAAGCACAAAAGTTATTGATTATCGGATATGGTGGAAAGGACTCGGAAATAACTAAAATGCTACTAGAAAATTTTGATTACGAAAACAAGCCGAGTTTCATTATTGATCTTTACGCGGGCACATCACTCCGAGAACTTGCTGCTAAACTTAATTCAACAATAATAATCAAACCGCTAGAGGAGGTAGAAATGATTGACCTTATAAATGGAGAACCAAAGATTAAAGAACGTACCGAAGCACATAAGGAAAAATCGAAAGTTCTTGCGGACAAAATACGATCTTTAAAGGGTAAATCACCACCAGGATGGCCGGAATAGCACGAACGCACAACAATGGGTATAGCATATAGGGATGAAAACTAAGTATTTAACATTGGAATTCTAAACTTACATTCGTTTCGGCAGACAAATTCGTTTTCATAATTCCCTACGTTTTATACCCTTACCGTTAGCCACAATGCAAAAAGACAGCGATAAAGCGGACAGACACAGTAATTACAAATGTTTAACTTTGACAGTTCTTTCTTTACAATAATCAATCATGGCTCTAATCTAATTTAAGAGTGTTTTATATGAAACTCAACTTATCGATTATCTCAGGATTCATTTGAGGAACGAATGATCTCTTAACCGGACACCTGTATGTTCTACGAGAGAAATTCTCTATAAAGCGCTTATATATGCTTCTCTATTTTTATGTACATCCACAGCATCCTTGTTTTGAACTAGTAAATTGCCAAAATTTTCGGAACTTAACTTTTTTGATTTCAGGAGGTACCAATTAGCGTAG
>VRUD01000076.1 GCA_019456305.1 Cytophagales bacterium
TCCTTCGCTTCGCTCAGGATGGCTTCGCCAATTTCAAGGGCTTTGAAGTGGTGGGACAGGGATCGTGGGTAGTCGCCTTTGAGGTCGTAGTAAACACCGAGGTTGTTGTGGGAGGTGACAAGCAAAGCCCCAAGTTTCAAGTCCCAAACATCAAGCCCCAAGTTTTCCCCTTTGAATTTGGAACTTGTGACTTGGAATTTGGAACTTAATATTTCAAGCGCCTGATTGCTGAGCAAAATTGAGGTGTCGGGGTTTTGGTACATGAGCTCCCAGCCGAGGGCGTTGAGGAGTTTGATGCGGGTGGTGTCCTCTTTTGCCGTATTCAGCGCTTGTTTTAAACTGTCGGGCTTGGCGCTTTGCCCTGCACATAAATAGGGTAAAAAAATTGCAACATATAAAACGATAATCCGAAATCTTAAATCCGAAATTCGAAATCCGAAATTCGAAATTCGAAAGGCGAAATCCGATGTCAGGAACTTTGATAATAGAACTTTATGTGCGGGGTAAATTAAGAGAAGAAATATGTAAAGGAAGTTTTTCATCTGGGAGTAACTACTCAGGTAATATTTTTTTAGCCACTGATTGCACGCCTGCCCGCCATCTGCAAGGCTTTAGCATGGCAGGCGGGGATTTTTTAAATCAGTGAAATCAGTGGCAATAAAATGAAACCACTAATTACACGAATTACACTAATTTAATTTGTGTAATTCGTGTAATTCGTGGTTTCATCCATCAAACTAATTAAAATTGAATGAAAAGTACAGACACGGTGCGCAGAGACGCCCAATTTGGACGTCTCTGCGCACCGTGTCTCAACATAACCCGGCTTAAGCCGGCTCAGCGACAGTGGACTGGTTAACCTCTATTTCCTCTCCTTGTTTGTTCCAAAATCCAAACTCTGTGATCCCTAAAGAAGTATCTTGCATTATCTTGATCCATCTGAAATATTTAAGATACCATACTACCTGTTTTGATATAAACCCTTTGGAAAAGTAAGCTGCTATGTAAGGGTGCATTGTAATGGTTATGTTTTTTTCATTTTGTCTGCTGATGATAATATCTAAATGCTGGTTAATTTGATCAGAAACAAGAATACTGGCAGCAATTGTTCCACTTCCATTACAGGTAGGACAGGTTTCTTTTGTAGCAATATTTAGCTCAGGGCGAACTCTTTGACGTGTTATCTGTATTAAGCCAAACTTAGAAGGGGGTAATATAAAGTGTTTAGCTCTGTCATCTTTCATTTCTTCTCTCATCTTTTCAAAGAGCTTTTTTTTGTTCTCTAATATTTTTAGATCTATAAAGTCGATCACTATAATACCTCCCATATCCCTGAGTCGCAATTGCCGGGCAATTTCAGCAGCAGCGCTAAGATTAACATTTAAAGCCCGGGTTTCCTGGTCTAATGAGGTATCAGAACTTATTCCGCTGTTTACATCAATTACATGCAGCGCTTCGGTATGTTCAATAACGATATATCCCCCTCCCTTAACATTTACAGTCTTCCCAAATAGGGATTTTAATTGTTTTTCTATACCAAACGTTTCAAAGATCTTGAGTTTGCTATTGTATAATTTTACTATTTTCTCTTTTTCCGGAGCGATGGTTCGTACATACAATTTTATCTCATCATACAATTCCTTACTATCAATTGTAATGCTGTCAAAACTTTCATTGAGCAGATCTCTTAAAATAGTGGAAGTACGACCAATTTCACCTATTATTTTAGTTCCGGTTACGGCATTTGTTAAAGTTACAATACCTTCTTTCCACTTTTTTACAAGTCCGTCCAGATCTTTTACCAGCTCTGCTACTTCTTTTCCTTCAGCAACCGTACGTACGATCACACCAAAATTATTTGGTTTGATAGATTTCACCAACCTGCCTAATCGCTGACGTTCAGCATTATTAGTGACCCTTTTCGAAATATTTATAACATTTGAAAATGGAACAAGAACGAGATATCTACCGGGAAAGGACAAATCGCATGAAATTCTGGGGCCCTTTGTAGAAATAGATTCTTTAACGATTTGTACAAGAACATTCTGATTTTTACTTAGTACGTCTGAAATCTTGCCAAACTTGTAAATGTCTTTTTCAAGGTTAAAATCAGTTAGTTTGGGAGTGGCGTTCTTTCTGGTCTGAGCAGTTCTGACAAAGGTTTTCAGGCTGTTGAATTGTAATCCCAGGTCACGGTAATGCAGGAAAGCATTTTTATCGTAACCAATATCTATAAAGGCAGCATTCAGGCTGGGAACTACTTTTTTAACTACGCCAAAGTAGGTATCACCAACTACAAAGTTACTTCCACTTTCGTCAAAATAGAACTCAGTGAGCTTTCTATCTTCTAAAAGGGCAATTCTCGATCCCTTTTCTGAGGTACTTATTACTAATTCGTTGTCCAATTTTTAAATTTTGCATCAATAAGCTCACAACCTTGTGGTATATTTTATTCAAAGATAGCAGTTTTAACTTAGTAGTAATACACACCGCCTTTCGCAAAAGAAACAGAATCGAAGAAACGCAGAATGGATGAAGGTCAAGGAAAAATCCAAAATCCCTGTCTTCCTGCCCGTCTTTGTAGAGACGTTGCATGCAACGTCTCTACAAAGACGGGCAGGAAGACGTAATCCAAAGGGTCTATTTCTTTTTATGCCTGTTTTTTCTTAAGCGCTTCTTCCTTTTGTGTGTGTTTATCTTATGTTTTTTCCTTTTTCTACCGCAAGGCATCTTAGTTGATTATTGATTATTGATTATTGATTATTGACTATTGACTATTGATTATTGATTATTGAATACTAATTATTGCAATTCACTCAAGTAATTATCAACTATTGTATTAATTATTGAATCAACCTTTAATTGTTTAACATTATGAAATGCAGAAATGGCTTTTTGTTTTTCTCCTAATTCCATATAACTGACCCCTAAATAAAACTGTGCATCCGCATTTTCCGGGTTTATTTTAGTTAATTTCTCAAATCTATCAACCGCTTTTTTGTATTGACCCGATTGAATAGATAAGGTACCTAAATTATACAATGCTTCCTGATGATTGGGATTGACAGAAATGACTTCTCTCAGAAGCATTACCCCTTTCATAGGTGTTTCAGTAGTAATATATGTCATCGCCAGTTTAGCTTTTATATCAAGATTATCAGGGTTTAACTCTAAAACGTTTTCGTAATATTTAGCAGCGCTGTCCAACCAATTAAAACTATAAAAGGTGTTACCTAACGATTCTGCAAAAGTAACCTTTTTTTTTACATCTGTCGCATAATAAAATTTTATCCTTAAATTATTTATTTTTTCTAATACCTCATCTGATAATTTTTTATTTCCCCGTGCACTTAATTCAGGTGCAGGGTGATCTCGTCCCTGGTCATTTTTTTGTTCAGATAACTGCTTTTCATCCTCATTTATAATAACTTTGGGAAGACGGAATATCAAAATCACAACGATTAAGGCAACGATAGTAATGATAATTTGAGATCTGGTCATATGATACTAATAAAAAATGCTAATATACGAATGAATACTAATGATACGAATTAAGAGGTATGTGCCGTTTTTCATTAGTATTATTAGTATAAATTCGTATATTAGCATTATACTCTTACTAACTATTCGTTTTAATAACTTTTTTACTCTCTTTGATTAGCTCAACAAATTTTTTTGAAGGCTTGAAAAAAGGGATATAGTGTTCATCAATTATTATAGCTGTATTTTTGGAGATATTTCTGGCGACTTTTTTGGCTCTTTTTCTATTGATGAAACTACCAAATCCTCTGATATAAATGTTTTTCCCATTTGCCATTGAATCCTTGACAATTATCGTGAATGCGTCAACGGAAGCTTCTACATCACTTTGGTCAATTCCGGTTTGCAATGCGATTTCTGATATTAAGTCTGATTTTGTCATGGGGCAAAGTTAATAAAAAATGTATAAATCTTGCGGTATGAATAAAAAAAAATTCTCATCATTACTAATTTCATGGTATCGGCAGGAAGCACGTGATCTACCCTGGAGGCATACACGCAATCCGTACCACATCTGGTTGTCTGAAATTATTTTACAACAAACCCGGGTTGACCAGGGACTTCCTTATTATCTGAAATTTATAGAGCAATATCCCACAATCCATGATCTGGCTAATGCGGACATTTCAGAAGTGCTTAGGCTATGGCAGGGCCTGGGTTATTACACAAGAGCCAGGAATTTACATCATACTGCAAATAACATAGTCCGGAATTACGGGGGCAAATTCCCAGGAAATTATAAGGATTTGTTAGAATTGAAAGGAGTAGGTAAATATACTGCAGCAGCCATCGCTTCCTTTGCTTTTGGAGAAAACGTAGCAGTTTTGGATGGAAACGTCCTGAGAGTTTTGGCAAGGATTTTTGGAATTGAAACTGATATTGCAACGAATAAAGGAATGGTGGAATTTAACAAGCTGGCAAACGAATTATTGCCTCAGAAGGATTCCTATCTATTTAACCAGGCAATTATGGAGTTTGGGGCATTACACTGTACACCCGCAGCCCCAAAGTGTGAAACCTGCCCTTTCAGCAAAGATTGTATAGCTAACCTTTTAAATAAACAGGGCGCTTTACCGGTAAGAATAAACAAAGTAAAAAAACGCTCGCGGTATTTTCATTATTTTGTAGTGGTGGCAGGCCTGTCACGCCTCGAATTTGTCACCGATTGCACTGCTACAAGCGGGGCAGGTAAGAAGGTACGGCCCCAGTTGAATGTGATTGATATCCCACTGGGTAAACCGTATCGGGATACTTCAGATAACAGACAAATTCTTATGAGAGAGCGAACTCAAAATGATATCTGGAAAGGCTTATATGATTTTTTTCTCATAGAAGAAGACCATTTAGTACAATTAGATGATCTTAAAAATAATACATTGATAAAACAACTTAATTCAAAACAGTTGCATGAATCAAAAATATACAAACATATTTTAACACATCAAACGATCTATGCCAAATTTTGGATCATACAACCCGGTTTTCAGGTGGTGTCAGGTGTATCACCTGCCTGTCCCCAAGTTTTCGGGAGCACACAATTTGATAAATTAACAAAATCGTTTGGGCTGAATGCCTATGATATAGATAAAATAAAACAATTGCCCAAGCCGGTTTTGATAAATAATTTTTTGCAGGATTATTTTTTTTAATTGATGAAAGTTTCATATTTTTGTAAAAAAATTATTACTATTTTTTAATTGTAAAATTCTTATTACCTTTGCGACTGGAATTTAATTTTTTAAAATCTTAAACTTTTAACATCATGAGCGGAGTAAACAAAGCTATTTTAATCGGGAATCTTGGTAAAGATCCTGAAGTAAGAGTAATTGAAAACGACAGGAAAGTCGCTAAATTTTCTATGGCTACATCTGAATCCTGGAAAGATAAGACAACAGGGGAAAGAGTGGATAAAACAGAATGGCACAATATTGTTTTGTGGAGAGGCTTAGCAGATATTGCCGAAAAATACCTTAAAAAAGGAGACAAGGTATATATAGAAGGCAGGATCAGGACGAGAAGCTATGAGAAGGATGGGGTAACAAAATATTTTACCGAAATCCAGGGAGACAATATGACTATGTTGAGCCCTAAAGGTGGTGAAATGTCAGGTACTCCTGTTGAAGATACCAGTCAAGCCGGTGAAACGGGCGAAAGCGCTGCCGGGGAAGGTGATAAAGTTGCCGAACCTGCTCCTGATAATATCAAAAACGACAAGGAAATTAACGAGCTCCCTTTTTAATCCCGGTATCAGCCCCCCTCTAACTCCCCCCGAGTACTCGGAAAGGATTTAGGGGGGGCTCCAGAATTTTTACCGTGTGATCCCGGGTACTCGGGATTATTTCACGGGAATTTTTCTGTTCAACAGGATTAACTTTGTGTATACCCCGTTAGATATTTATTCTTTTTAATAAATATTATTTTAAACTTTGTATTATCTAACAGGGTTTAACCAACCTTTTATAGTATTGGACAGTGGTTTAGATAGTGGCCCTTTAGTATACTATATCTTATTAATGTGGACTGAAATAACAGGGTCTTCATTGTTTTTTTATATCCTTAATATATTTATTCTTCTGACTCTATTGCTATTGTCAGCGCTGGTTTCAGGGTCTGAAGTAGCTTTTTTTTCTCTTTCCAGAGAAGAAATATTAAAATGTAAAAGAAGCAGCATCAGGAGAGAAAGAAATCTTGCCGGTTTGCTGGATGCTCCCAGGCGCTTGTTAGCTACCATCCTTATACTAAATAACCTCTTTAATATAGCAATAGTAACCCTTTCTACTTATATTACCTGGCATTGGGCAGGCACAAAATCTACTACCGGCAGCCTGATAGTTGCTTTAACTTTTATTGTAACATTTTTGATCGTATTCTTTGGTGAGGTTACTCCAAAAGTATATGCTTTCAAGTATAACTTAAGCTTTGCAAAAAAAACAACCAATTTATTATTTATAGCAAATTATGTATTCTGGCCAATTTCCCGGCTCCTGATCGCTTTAAGCAATCTAGTTGAAAAAAGAATTGAGAAAAAAGGATATGAGATCTCAGCAGACAGGTTACACCAGGCAATAGAAATTACCATCGACAAAAATTCTACGCAAGAAGAAAGAGAAATACTAAAAGGTATCGTAAACTTTGGTAATATATCTGTAAAGCAAATTGTTTGTTCAAGGATTGATATTACTGCATTTGATATTGAAAGCAGCTTTGACCAATTGATGAATGACATCAATAAATGTGTATATTCGCGTATCCCCGTTTATAGAGATACCATTGATAATATTGAAGGTATGCTTTATGTAAAGGACCTGCTCCCTTATATTGATCAGAATAATGATTTTGAATGGCAGAAATTATTGAGAAAACCATATTTTATTCCTGAAAGTAAAAAAATTGATGACCTGCTCAAAGATTTCCAGGACAAACACGTGCATATAGCTATCGTGGTGGATGAATATGGGGGTACTTCCGGTTTGATCACCCTTGAAGATATTATAGAAGAAATTGTGGGGGAAATACATGATGAGTTTGACCAGGAGGACCAACTGTATACCAAACTTGATAACAATACCTTTATTTTTGAGGGAAAAACTTCTTTAAACGATTTTTGCAGAATAGTTGATGAACGAATAATTGTCTTTGAAAAGGTGAAAGGCGAAAATGAGTCACTTGGAGGTTTGCTTTTAGAACTTTTTTCTAAACTGCCAAAAGAAGGCGATACGATAAACTTTGATAAATACCATTTTGAAATTGAATCTGTGGATACGAAGAGGATCAAGAAGGTCAGGGTACAGATTAATGAAGATAAAGGTGAAAAGTAGAATGTTTGACTGTGTAATCTTTATAAATCTGTGTTTGATCAGTTGTACGAGCGATTACGTGCCCAAACCCAAAGGCTACAATCGTATAGACCTGCCCGATCATAAATATCAAATCCTCAAAGAAGTTCATCCATATATATTTGAATATGGCAGTTATGCCAAAATTCTCCAGGATACTTCATGGCTGGCACAGCCTCACTGGATTGAAATTCATTATACTGATTTCAAAGCTGTTATCCATCTAACCTATGAACCCTTACATAACGATATGAAGGCATTTGCCGAACTTATTGATGATGCTCATAAACTTACTGCCAAACACCAGGTAAAAGCATATTCCATAGAAGAAACGCTTATTAAAACCCCGGCAGGTATGAATGTCATCATTTTTGAATTGAGCGGAGAGGTTCCCAGCCAGTTTCAATTTTATGCAACCGACACTATCACACATTTTTTAAGAGGCGCTTTGTATTTTCATACTGCCGTTAAAAATGATTCTCTTGCTCCGGTTATTGATTATATGAAAGTTGATGTTATGCATTTGATCAATACATTAAAATTCAATAGTTATTAGTTTGATAGTTTTTAGTTTTAGTTACTTGTTTTTTCGTTTTGCCATAACCATTAAACTAAAAAACTAAAGGGCATCTCTAAAAACTACACCATATATTCCCCTCTATCAAGAGGGGCAAGGGGTGTGTTTTAAAAAATATGTAGTTTTTAGAGATGCCCTAAAACTAATAACTAAAAACGAAGTACTAAACAAATTGACCAATTTTTTCGACACCAAAATAGAATTCCTCAAGGGTGTAGGCCCTCACAAAGCTGCCTTGTTAAATAAGGAGTTGAAAATTTTCACCTTTGCCGACCTTATCCAATTTTATCCGTTCCGGTACGAAGACCGTACTGAATTTTATAAGATCTCTGAGGTTACCCAACAGATAAGATCACTTGCTGATTCAATGCCGCTTCTACAGATAAAGGGTAAGATCCGGTATTTGAACACAATTGGGCAGAGGAAACAAAAACGACTGGTGGCTAATTTCTTTGATGATACCGGTGAAATAGAGCTGGTCTGGTTTCGGGGTTTGCAATGGATCAATCTCAAACCCAATGTAGAATATGTCATTTTTGGTAAGCCTACCTTGTATAATAATAAAATAAACATTGCACATCCTGAATATGAGCTTTTCGAAAGCAACGAAAAAAGCGGATACATACAACCGGTCTATCACACCACAGAACGGTTAAGCTCCCGGTTTCTCGGCTCAAAGGCAATTGCAAAGCTCCAGGAAAGATTGATTGAACTTGCCAAACCACAGATCAGGGAAACATTAACTGAACATATCATCAACAGCTTCAGCCTCATATCCAAAAAAGATGCTTTATCAAACATACACTTCCCGAAAGATCATGACCTGCTCAAAAAGGCAGGATTCAGACTGAAGTTTGAAGAATTATTTTATATTCAGCTCGGGCTTTTAATGAATAAAAGAAAAAGAAAAGCAGAGCTTAGTGGTCAAATCTTTAAACACGTACCTACCCTTAACGATTTTTATCACCATCACCTTCCATTTCAGCTTACCAATGCTCAAAAAAAAGTGATCAAAGAGATCTATACTGATATGTCATCGGGCAGGCAAATGAACAGGCTTTTGCAGGGAGATGTAGGAAGCGGTAAGACGATCGTTGCCTTTATTGCATCATTGACAGCTATAGATAATAATGCCCAGAGCTGCCTGATGGCTCCTACCGAGATACTTGCTGAACAGCATTATAACGTTCTGAAAAAATATGCTGATAAATTAGGGTTGAATATTGGAAAACTCACCGGATCAACCAAAAAAAGTGAACGCAAGATATTATTTGAACAACTGAGTTCCGGAGACCTTAATATTATTGTAGGCACACACGCATTGTTAGAAGAACAGGTACAGTTTAAAAACCTTGGCTTCTGCATTATTGATGAGCAGCACCGGTTTGGAGTTGCTCAAAGAGCCCGGCTTTGGGAAAAAAGTAGTAGTAGCAGTGGCAGTGGCAAAGTATATCCACATATCCTGGTGATGACTGCTACGCCTATTCCCCGAACCCTTGCCATGACATTATATGGCGACCTTGATACTTCAGTGATAGATGAGATGCCGCCCGGAAGAAAACCTGTTACCACAGTTCACCGATATGATAAAAGCAGGTTAAGAGTATTCGGGTTTTTGAAAGAACAGATCAAAAAAGGCAGGCAGGCATATATCGTTTATCCTTTAATAGAAGAGTCTGAAAAAATGGATTATAAAGACCTGATAGATGGTTATGAGAGTATCCGCCAGGCATTTCCGGAGTATCATGTAAGTATGGTGCATGGTAGAATGAATCCTAAAGATAAAGAGTTTGAG
Source organism: Cytophagales bacterium (assembly GCA_019456305.1). NCBI lineage: Bacteria > Pseudomonadati > Bacteroidota > Cytophagia > Cytophagales > Cytophagales bacterium. The sequence goes on from VRUD01000076.1 coordinate 9,749, forward strand.
ATGCAGCGATTTGTTAAAGGGGAAACTAAGATAATGGTAGCTACTACAGTGATTGAAGTAGGCGTGGACATACCCAATGCCTCTGTAATGATAATAGAAAGTGCGGAGCGGTTTGGATTGAGCACACTCCATCAGCTAAGAGGAAGGGTTGGCAGAGGAGCAGATCAATCATACTGTATTCTTATGACCGGTTATAAATTAAGCAGCGAAAGCCGAACAAGAATAGAAACCATGGTACGTACCAATAACGGCTTTGAAATTGCTGACATCGACCTCAAGCTCAGAGGGCCTGGTAATCTTATGGGAACACAGCAAAGCGGTGTGCTGGACCTGTTGATCGCAGACCTTGCTCAGGACGCTGCCATATTGCAAACTGCAAGACAGGCAGCTCAATATTTGCTTGTAAAAGACCCATCTTTACAAAATCCAGAAAACCACAACATTCAAAAACATATTTCCTCCCTAAAAAAGAATACCGTGAATTGGAGCAGGATCAGTTGATAAAATATTTTTAAAATGCACTATACGCTGATCACCGCCATCCCAATAATCCCACACAGCATAATAAACTTGCAAACAGCGCTTAAATAATTGTATTTTTTTTGAGTATCTGCCCTTACTAATTTTATTATAAACCAAGAGCTCAAAAAAAGTATTATAATAAGGAACAAGACATGTAGATGGGAGATGGACGATGGTTGATGGTTGATGGATGATGAAAGGATAATAAATGAAAATAGTGCTGTTATAAAAATGGCTAGCAGGCCATAAAGCAAATACTTAGTTCTGCGTATCCCCCAGATGATCGGTAATGTTTTGCAGCCAAATGCAATATCGCCTTTCATATCTGCCATATCTTTTATGACCTCGCGGATCAGTGAGATAATAAAAGCAAAAACAGCAAAAGCATAGATCAAAGCCGAATTTTGCCGGAAATAAACAGCTATTACTCCAATTACCAGGACTGTCAAAAATGCAACGATAAAATTGCCAATAAAAGGAAGACGTTTAAGATAATTAGAATAGAACCAGAGTAGAAAACCGGCAAATATATTAACGACCGCTATTTTTACAGAAAGAAAAACACCTATAAGAATACCCAAAGCATTTAAAACTATATGCAATCCCATAGCGGTTCTGCGTTTTAAAATTCTGCCCACTACTATACGTTTAGGCCTGTTGATGGTATCTATCTTTATATCATAATAATCATTTATAATATAGCCTGCTGAAGCGATCAATATAGTAGATAAAGATAAAAGAAACAGATCAATATCGGCAATATGATCTGTCCACTGTTGTCTAGGTCCTATTAGAAATATACGGGTAAAATATTGCGTAAGAATAATGATCAAAAGATTTGGGAGGCGGATCAACTTTAGAAGAGCTAATGTTGAAAGCATAATGTATTTGAGTCTGATATTTCTAATCATATTAGTAATCCCAAATACTCAGGATGAAATTGCTTTATATTAATTGTAGGTCTAAAAACAAAATATAAGGTACTGGGTTCTGGGCACTGGGTACTGGGTAATCGGAAAACTAAGTGGCAATTGTTTACACAACCCAGAACCTAGTAACCAGGGCCCGGTAGCTGTTCATTATTTATAACTATTGCTAGTTGAAATTGTCAACTGTTCCCGATATATCGGGATCAATTGCCTACTTTATTAAAATCTCATCCCAATCACCAGGATGTCGTCTAATTGTTCATTATCGCCTTTCCACTGTTCAATTGTGCTATTTAGGATTTCTTGCTGCCTTGCCATTGAGCTTTTTTGCATATCTAGCAATAGATCGTAAAACCTGGCAGACATAAATTTATCATTGTCTTTACCGCCAAATTGATCGTAGTACCCATCTGTAAGAATATAAACCGCATCTTTATTCTTAATATCAATTATATGAGATTTAAAATTTCTCTGGCTTTTATATAAAAAACCAATTGGAAGATTGTCTCCTTTTATTAATTCTACTTTTCGATTTCTAATAAGTACTAACGATTGTCTGGCGCCTGAAAATTCAAGGAACTTTTTCACAGGATCTATTGTACAAAGTGATATATCCATGCCATCTATCAGCTCAGTATCGTGGATGTTTTTTGTTAATGACGATACCACTCCTTCGTGCAGTTTTTCCAGGATCATTGAAGGCTTAAGAATATTTTTTCTAATTACAATATCATTTAACAATTCATTACCGATGATAGACATAAATGCCCCCGGCACACCATGTCCCATACAATCAACCGCAGCTACTACCACCCTGTTATTTTTTTCAGCATACCAATAAAAATCACCGCTTACAATATCTTTTGGCTTAAAAAGTATAAATGACTCGGGTATAACTTCTGTTATTTTCTCTCTCTCCGGCAGGATAGATTCCTGAATATTTTGGGCATACCTGATATTACTGATGATTCGTTTGTTTTTCCTGGCAATTTCCTCATGCTGTTTTTTGACCTTATCCCTTTCATCGGCAAGCTGTTTTGTCTTTAACCGTACTTGTTGAGTGAGAAGCTTCTCAGCTTTCTCCAGGTTTTTTAATCTTATTTTTAGAAATGCATATCCTGAACCGATCAAGGCAAAACAGCATATTGTATAAAACCACCAGGTTTTCCAGAATGGCGGGTTTATTAAAAAGCTAAATTCAGCAGGGTTTTTATTCCATAAGCCATCGTTGTTACACGCTTTCACTTTGAAGGTGTACTCACCATGAGGTAAATTAGAGTAGGTAGCTTCATACTTTGAAGTTACAGGCGACCACTTCTGATCAAATCCTTCTAACTTCCATTGATACCTTACCTTTTCAGGTATTTTCAGTGAAATAGCAATAAACTCAAAAGTGAGATGATTTTTATCATACGGCAGCACAAGGTTTTGGGGCAAGGTGTACCATTTAGAGACACTATCGTATTTTATATTTGTATTTTGGAATTTAGCTTTCCAATCTACTACCTCAAAAAATAATTGTAAACCGACAATATGCGTTTGGGGTCTTTTTTGATTTGGTATATCATGAACTGGTTTGTATTTTATTGCTCCTTTTATAGTACCAAACCATATATCCCCCTCTTTATCTTTAAATGAGGCATTTGTGTTACATTCTATACCAGAAAACCCTTCATCGTAACCATAGTGTTTTAATATTATTTTTCCGGTTTTATTGAATTCATACAAATTTAATTTATCCAGCCCTTTGCTTGTTCCAATCAGCAGATTACCCTCATCATCTAATTTGATAATATAAACGGTATTGGAAGATAAACCCTCTCCCTTTGTGATATTTGAAAATTCCCCTTTATTTTTATTTCCATCCCCTGGAATAAGTCTGCTAATACCCCCGTATGTTGCTGACCAGATATTCCCTTTATTATCTTCTGCCAGGGATAATACAGTATTATTGGCCAAGCCTTCACTTTGGGTATAATTTGTAAAAGTTAACCCATCATATTTACACACCCCTCCACCGGATGTGGCAACCCACAAGTTTCCTTTCCGGTCTTGAATAATAGCCAGTATGGCATTATGACACAAACCATCTTTGGTAGTATAGTTGACAATCTTGACAACAGCTTTATCCTTAGTAACCATAATTTTACTAATCCCCCCCCTGGTACCAACCCAAATATTGCCTGCTTTATCTTCATAAAGCACTCTTAACTCGTTATTGACTAAACCATCACTTTTATTATAATTTAGAAATTTATTGCTTTTGGGAGGGAGTTTGAAAATTCCATCACCATAACTGGCAAACCAGATATTTCCTCTTTTATCCTCAATAACCGACCATATTTCTTTACTGCTAAAACCATTTGATTGGTTATAATAATAGAATGTTTTTTTATTAAATAGTTTGCCGGAATGGCCATTTTCAACAACTTTATTTACACCATTATGGGCGCCAAACCATAAATTTCCTTTTCTATCTTCTAATATCGATAAAACCATATTACTGCTTAAACCATCTCTTTGGGTAATACTTGTAAATTTAGCTTCAATGCATTTGATCACTCCGCCACCATCAGTCCCTAACCACACATTATTTTCTCTGTCATTAATAATTGACCAAATACCATCACTGAATATTCCCTGCTTTATTGTTAAAATAGAAAAATCCCACCCATCGTATTTCCAAACTCCAGCGCCTAACGTACCTATCCAAATATCTCCTTTAATATCTTCTAACAACGATTTTATCTCTTTACCATATAAATATTTTTCAATAGTAATTTCCATCTGAAATCCGGATTTATGTTGGGCTGAACCTGCAATAATTTTGTCCGGATTCATATATTTACTATCAATTTTGCAAAGCCCCATTTGAGTTCCAAACCATAAATTTCCACTTTTATCTTCAAGTATTGCAACAGTACTATTGTGGGCTAACCCGTCTTCAACGGTAAAATTTTCCCCGATTATAGTCGGGATTTCTCCCGAGAACTCGGGATCAACAATTTTTAATCCTGAATCTGCCCCATGTACTTGTGACAACCGAAAAATTCCCTTATCTGTACCTAACCACACGTAATGATGAGAATCCTCAAATATTGTATTAACGGTAGCTTGTTCTAATTTATCGTGGGTTATTAACCTATTCACCAAGGCGTTACGCAAGACAGGGGGAGGGAGCAGGTACAAACCTCCATTGGCTCCAAACCAGAGATTATCATTACTGTCTTTAAATATTGCATTTATCTCTTTTCCATTCAGTCCATCTAAATTTCTGAGCGTAATAAAGTTACTGCCATCAAAGACACTTACGCCCCGGTAAGTGCCAAGCCATAGGTTACCTTCTCTGTCTTCTGCAATTGCGTTTACAGTGTTATCACTAAGTCCTTCATCACTGGTGTAAGTAATGAATGATCTGCCATCGTAGCTGCATATACCTCCACTATTTGTACCAAACCACAAATTTCCTCTACTATCCTGGAATATCACATATACCTGTGACTGCGGCAATCCATCCCGGAGGGAATAGTTTTTAAAATAATAATTTCGGGCTACTTGGGCTACCGAATTAAAATTGAAGATTGAAAATTGTAGAATAAGGGAAATAAATATAAAAGGAAGCTTTTTGAAATACATTACATTTTCTTTATTTTGACAGGAATATTAACCAACAAACTAAACTCTTTTCCGGATTCTTTTATATCAAGATCGCCATCCCGGTAATACCATAAAACTTCCAATGTATATCCCTTCTTTTTTATCTTTTGTAATCTGTAAAGAATATCAAGAAAATATTTATATGACGAAGAATTAAAATAAACCAATTTAAAGACAAATGTTGTCTTCTTATTTGGTTTGTCAGCATATTGATCAATCCATTTCAAAATTTCTTTAAAAAAATTCAGACTGTCTTCCGGATAAGATCTGCCGGAAATTTCAAATAATTTTTTTTTGCTGTCTAAAATTATTTTAGGTGTGTCTAAATTTTCTTCAATTATCAAAGCACGCATTTTTAATTATGAATTACGAAGCACGAAGTACGATTTATCCCGAGTGCTCGGGATCATTCGTACTTCGTCATTCGTGCTTATATTGAAACCTTTACTTCAAATGTGAAAAAAGAGAGTCTTTTATCAATTTTATCAAACTGATATTCAATGTTACGCTGAGACTTTTTTGCTATTGTAATTAAGCCTAAACCAGCGCCTCCTTTATCAGACAATTCAGACTTAGTCAATTTTGCTTTGTGCATTTCATTCAATGCTGCTTTGTCTAAACTGTTTATCTTTGACAACATTATTTCTAACGGATCCACCTCTGAGTTCAAAATATAATTTCCTGTAGAAATAATGTGTTCTTTTTTAGTTTTTCCGATCAAAAAGATCCCTTGTGCCCATCCCAGATCCTCCTTATCTTTTACGCCATGCTTACATATGTTTTGAAGGCATTCTATTATTACAGCCATAATCCTTTTTGTGGTAACTGTGCTGCCTTCTTTTATGCCTAACTTCTGCTGTGTAAGGGTTAGAACAGCTTTCACAAATTCCTGGTTAAATTCCCCTTTAAATAATAATAGTAAATTGTCCTTCTCAAGGCTGGTGTACCAATCAGATAATTTAGCTAAATATGAATGATCCTTCTTGTTCATATGGATATGGATATATGGCTTTAGTTTAAACTAACGTTGCAAAATGCATAATTTTTCAAAGTTAAAACTTTTTTGACATAATCACCTTTTTATTAGATTATCGAAAGGAATTTGCTTATTTTTCATGTTGATATTGAAGATACCAGGTTAAAACTTGTATTTTATTATCTTTAAGCTATAATAATCAATTCCATCTGTAATACGAATACTATACAAGCCTACAGGAAGATCATACAATTCCAAAGTGATTAAATCTTTATTAATTACTTCTTTCAATTGATATACAACCACTCCTAAATAATTATATAAATAAATGTCTACTGCTGAAGCGCTCAATGAGTATTTTAACTTAATATTTAATTTGTTTGAAAAAGGGTTGGGGTATATTTTTACAATATTGTTCAGGGGACTTTCCATAATACCTGTCAGGCATGCATTTACGATGATAGTATCAGAAGTTACACCACAATTTAAAGAAGAATCAAATAACACTACATAATAACTTCCGGAGTCTGTGACAATGATAGATTGTGTTGTTTCTCCTGTGTTCCATTGATAACTGTCAGCAATATTGGCAGTAAGAATTAAGGAATCCCCGGCACATAGCATTGTTGATCCAATCATTGATATTGTCGGGTTTATGGTAACCTTAATTATTACAGGTACTCTAAAACTCTCACAACTTGAATCTGCATTTGCCACATAAAAGGTAGTATCAGCAAAAATAGGTGGAGTGGTATAAGAAAGTCCTGTAAAAAATGGTGTAGTATCATTTATTCCACTATACCAATTGATCGTTGTTGCACCTATAACAGTAATAGTTGTAGATTGTCCATAACAAATAGTATCTCCATATACCAAAGGAGCAGGTCCACATAGTGCAAGTACAAACAAACCATACTGCATATCAGAAATTAAAATTTTTCCTGAAGGTAAATAAGGATAAACACCCCAGGCGCCCCTGTACGAAACGTGGTCGGGTGGTGTATAAGTATCATAATATCCGACATTTACAGGATTGGAAGGATCAGAAATGTCAAATATCTGCAAACCATCGTGGTAATAAGAACAATAGGCATAATTACCCTTGATAATAACATTATGAGCCATAGATAATGGATCTACCCCGGAATTAAATTGCGAAACATAGACCATGTTTGATAAATCAGACACATCGTAGATCTTGACATCCATTGCGGGAGCCTCATCAGTAAAAACGTAATAATTACCATCCCCCGTAAGCCAACCGGAATGGTTATAATCCTGGTCAGGATAGGTAGTCAGTGATCCCAACAATTGTGGAGAAGCAGGATTGGTCAAATCAAATATAAATAAGCCTGCCATTCCATTAGAACAATATGCTGTATCGTTTTTAACATAGGCATCATGCACGTGCCAACCTTGACCGGGTTGTAGTATTAATGCAGGTAAGATTGTAGGATTTACAGGATCAGCAAGAGAAAAAATCCCCATAGCTTTAAAGAACCCAGCACCATTATCCATAGCAAGAGCATATAATTTAGCCGTTGCAGTATCGATAAATATGTTGTGAGAATTTTTGATCAAAATATCAGAATCGTACACTAACGGAACAGAATCGGGTAAATAGCCCAGGTCTGCTATTTGCAATGTACTGGCTCCTTCATCAGAGACTATATACAAATACCCGGCATAATCATGATAATCCCGGTGGATAATTTGCCCGCCTTGAGCTGCTCCCGGGATAAACGCTATTGTATCTACACTATTTGGATCGGTAACATCAAAAATATGCGTACCTGCCGTTGATCCTATAATGGCGTATTCTCTGCCGTTCTTTGCATAACCCCATATTTCATTATAGACATTGTTAAAAACTATTGAACCCACAAGAGTAGTATCTTCCCAATGATACAATAGTTGCATATTAGAACTATCCTGTGCAAAAATAAATTGCATCCCGATAAAACCGGGAGCAAATTGAAGAATACAAAATGATATAATCAAGTTTAGCTGTTTCATTTGAAAATAATGTGTTAATGGAATAAAAAAATAGTCATTTGATTTTATATTGCGGTGTAAATATACGCACTATTTTTTATTAACAATATAGATTTGTCCAAAATAAGTTTAAAATAAAGAATTGTAAATCAAAAAATCGCCTAAAACAAAAAAAACCACTAATTACACGAATTACACTAATTTAATGTAAAATAAAATGCCAGATTTTAATAATTAGTGAAATTAGTGTAATTAGTGGTTAAAAATTCTAAAATCGTAAATTTTAAATCATGCCTGTCAAAATGACAAAATAATAACAGCAAACCAACTTAAAATGGTTGAAAAAGCTGCTATTTATAGTTGTCTAAATGTCAAAATTAAAAAGCAAAATAAAAAGGTAAAAAGTTATCAACAATTTAGAAAAGTTTTCAACATTTTTTCAAAAATTATATAACTTATTGAATATCAATTACTTAATGTTAAATCTGGTATTATTAAAATTGTGGATAACCTTAAAAAATAACAATAAATTACTATCTTTGGTGCTGATTATGAAGAAAATAGAGTTATAAATATTAAAATATCACAATTTAATTACTTAATAAAAAATCCTTAATTTTATCCACATAATTTTACCAAAAAAAAATTGGATTAATTATGAAAAGGAAAATAAAAGCCACAGATTCACAGATTAAAAGAATTATCTTATAAAATCTGTGAATCTGTGGCAGTCATTTATGAAAAGACAAACATTACCGGGGCGGTTTTTGATCTGGCGGGTTAAGCACATCGGACACAGGCAATTTGTACTTATCCTGAGCATGATAGTGGGGCTTGCTTCCGGATTTGGCGCCATTATAATAAAAAATTCAGTTCATTTTATTCAACATCTGTTAACCAGCGGATTTTCCAAAGACCTTCACCTTTACCTGTATTTTATATATCCAATCATTGGAATCCTGATTACTGTACTTATCATTAAGTTTGTGATCAGGCAAAGTGTCGGTCATGGAATTCCTTCCACCTTATTTGCCATTTCTAAGAAAAACAGCATTATGAGAAGGCATAATTTATTTTCCTCAATCATCACCAGCACGTTCACAGTTGGGTTTGGCGGTTCTGCCGGACTGGAAGGGCCAACTGTAGCAACAGGCGCCTCATTTGGTTCGTATATCGGGCAATTGTTAAGATTAAATTACAAAACCACAACATTGCTTCTCGGATGCGGAGCTGCCGGTGCTATGAGTGGAATATTCAATGCACCGGTTGCTGCTATTGTATTTGCACTTGAAGTAATTATGCTGGACCTTACGATGGCTTCGCTGATACCTTTGCTTGTTGCATCAGCCACAGCAGCGCTTACAACATGGTTGCTGATGGGAAATCTTACATTACTCTCCATTTCACTTAAAGATCCTTTTATACTAACGGATGTACCTTTTTTTATTCTTCTTGGGATACTTACCGGACTTGTTTCTGTTTATTTTAGTAAAATGTTTTGGTTTGTGGAGGAAAAATTTTCTAAAACAGAAAACCCCTATAGAAAGTTAATTATCGGGGGGCTGATACTCGGTACCATTGTATTTTTAATACCCCCTTTGTATGGAGAGGGATATGCAACTGTCAATAATCTTCTTTCCGGCAATTATACCGACATTCTTAATAACAGCATTGTCTATAAGTACCGTGTTAATGATTACTACATCCTGGTATTACTAACGGTTATGTTGCTGCTTAAAGTGGTAGCAACCTCAATTACTTTTGGGGCAGGAGGGATAGGAGGGATTTTTGCTCCAACCTTGTTTATGGGTGCAACAGCAGGATTTATATTTTCAAAATCGTTTAATATTTTCGGCTTGACTAATATTTTTGGCTTCCCTCCTCTGTCAGAAACAAATTTTACTTTGGTTGGGATGTGTGGTATGATTGCCGGTGTGCTTCACGCGCCATTAACAGCAATATTCCTTATTGCCGAAATCACAGGAGGATACGAATTATTTATGCCCCTAATGATTACCGGCACTATCGCCTATATAACCGCCAGGTATTTTAATCCACATTCGGTATATACGATGCAATTGGCAAAAAGAGGAGAATTGATCACGCATCATAAGGATAAAGCTGTTTTGACTTTAATGAAGCTCAATACCGAAGTTGAAAAAGACTTTACAACCATCGCCCCGGAGACTTCATTAGGGGATATTGTTAAAGTAGTTGCGAAATCAAAACGTAATATTTTCCCGGTTATAGATAAAGATAAGATGTTATTGGGTATCGTCCTGTTAGACGATATTCGGGAAATAATGTTCAAACCGGAACTCTATGACGAGGTATATGTGGAAAGTCTTATGGCCATGCCGCCTACTTATGTTTCTTCTAAAGATAGTATGGATGCTGTTATGAAAAAATTTAAAGATACAGGTGCATGGAACCTGCCCGTAATTGATCAGGGAAAATATGTAGGATTTGTTTCTAAATCTAAATTGTTTAATGCTTACAGGAAGTTACTACTGGCGTTTTCGGAAGAGTAAATACAGATAATTAATAGGAAGGAAATAAGGGAAATAAAGGGAATAAAGGAAATAAGGTAATGTAGTATGTCTTTAAATTTGCTTTGCATATT
>VRUD01000077.1 GCA_019456305.1 Cytophagales bacterium
CATCTTAACAATTGAACAATGAAATAATATATTTTATGATTACAATATTGCGTAATTAAATTGTTGCTACACTAGTAACCAGCAAAAAGCCATGCCATTCACAAAAAGCAAATACTTCCCACTCTTACTGGCGCTTGACTCCGGTTTGCTATTATGGTTAGGCTGGCCGGCATGGCCCACTGCTTTTTTACTGTTCTTTGCATTTGTATCAATTTTATTGCTTGATGAGCATTTTTCAAATTCAGACGTTAAAAAACCGGGATTCAAATTTTTTATATATACTTATATCGCCTTTTTGATATGGAACACCCTTACTACCTGGTGGGTCTGTTATTCTACGGTTGGCGGGGGGATTATTGCAATTATTGCTAATTCCTTTTTTATGTCTGTCCCTTTTCTGCTTTTTAGATTTACAAAAAAAGTAACAGGATTAAAATTGGGCTATCTCTCCTTCATTCTATACTGGTTGGGCTTTGAATACCTGCATTTAAACTGGGATCTCTCCTGGCCATGGCTTACCCTGGGAAATGGATTTGCCATGTTTCCTGAATGGGTACAATGGTACGAATACACAGGCGTTTTAGGCGGATCCCTGTGGCTCTTAATTGTTAATCTGTTGCTGTTCTTTGGCCTCCGCTCAATCATATTTGAAGAAAAATTTGAATGGAAAAAATTTATTATTCCTGTTCTTCTCATCATCATACCTGTTGTCTTCTCTTATTATAAACATGCGGTGTATGAAGAAAAGGGCGACCCGGTCAATATAGTGGTTGTGCAGCCGAATATTGACCCTTACAAGGAGAAATTTTCCGGCTCACCCCAGTTTATTCCTTATCAAAAACAGTTAGACCGCCTTATTACTTTGTCTGAAACCAAATTGGATTCAACGATCAATTATCTTGTATGGCCTGAAACTGCCATGCCAAGGGGCTATTGGGAATATGAGATAAACGATTACCCCATGATACAATCACTCATCGGTTTTTTGGGAAAATATCCAGACCTTACATTGATAACAGGAGCTGATACTTACACAGAATATGATTCTGAGCAAAACGCTTCGGAGACTGCCCGCTTTAAACCAGATTTGGGCTATTATGATGTATATAATACAGCTATGCAAATCAATCCCAAGGGAGAAATTTCTTTTTACCATAAATCTAAATTGGTACCGGGTGTTGAAAAAATGCCCTACCCTAAGTTTTTTAAATTTTTAGAGCCATTAGCTATTGATATGGGCGGAACCACCGGTAGCCTTGGAAAGCAAAAAGAAAGAACGGTATTTAAAAAATTCGAAGTCCGAAATTCGAAATCTCCCGATTTTGTCGGGACAGGCGAAATTGCAATAGCTCCGGCAATTTGCTACGAATCGATCTATGGGGAATTTATGACTGAATACGTTCTTAATGGTGCAAATTTCATATTTATAATCACCAATGACGGCTGGTGGAAAGATACCCCCGGTTACAAGCAGCATTTAAACTATGCAACACTCAGAGCCATTGAAACAAAAAGAAGTATTGCACGTTCGGCCAATACGGGAATTTCCTGCTTTATCAACCAGCAAGGAAACATCATGCAGGCAACAGGTTGGTGGGAACAGGCAGTTATTAAGGGGACAATTATTTCCAATGATAAAATGACATTTTACACCACCTATGGAGATTATATTGGAAGAATAGCTGCGTTTTTAGCTGTTGCAATATTTTTATCAGTTATTGTAAAATATTTAATCAGTAACAGACATTTTACTAAATAAAATTAATAATGAACTTAGATAAAATTTGCAAACAGGTTATTGATCTCACAAAGAAGGTAGGAACTTTCATCAGAGAGGAAGCCGCTGTTTTTGACCGGTCAAAAATTGAGTATAAGGGTTTCAATGACCTTGTGACCTGGGTGGATAAAGAAGCAGAAATAAAATTAATCAAAGGATTACAGCAAATCTTACCTGAAGCCGGATTTATCGCTGAAGAAGGAACCCAGAAGAGTAGCAGTAGCAGTGATGAACAAAGCACTCAATTCAACTGGATCGTTGATCCTTTAGACGGAACTACTAATTTTACACATAGTGTGCCGGTGTTTGCTATTAGTATTGCATTACAGGAGAACAGCCCCCATAGCCCTCCTTTAACTCCAAGCCCCTCTGAAAAGGAGAAACGGGGAATCGGAGAAACGGAGAAAAGGAAAACGAAGCGATTCACCGATTCACCCATTCACCCATTCACCGATTCTGTAAAGAATAGTGGCGGTGGGGATTTAGGGGGGGCTATTCTGCTTGGAGTGGTTTATGAAATTAACAGGGATGAGTGCTTCCACGCTTACAAAAACGGGGGTGCATTCTGCAATAATAAAAAAATCACAATTTCAGATACTGCTCAATTAAGCGAGAGCCTGTTGGCCACCGGTTTTCCTTATGCCGACTTTGAAAAAATGCCGGAATACCTGGAAATTCTTAAAACTTTCATGCAAAATTCGCATGGACTAAGACGTATGGGTTCGGCTGCGGTTGACCTGGCTTATGTAGCTTGTGGTATATTTGAAGGATTTTTTGAGTACAACCTCCATGCCTGGGATGTGGCTGCAGGCGCTTTGATCGTTGAAGAAGCAGGCGGCATTGTGACTGACTTTAGAGGCGGTAATGATTTTCTTTTTGGAAAAGAGATCATTGCTGCGGGGAAGATCCATCAGGAAATGCTGGAGGTGATTAGTGAGAATTGGAAAAAATAGTTGGCAGTTGGCAATAGGCAGTTGGCAATTATTGCAATATATCAGAAGAAGCAGAACTATTGCCAACTGTCAACTGCTTTACTGGCTGATCGCCACTTTATTCAAGAGAGCCGTAATAATATCATTGGTAGTTACCCCATCGGCTTCGGCCTCATAGTTCAAAATGATCCTGTGGTTAAGGATGTCAACTACCACCTCTTTTACATCTTCAGGCAGCACATAGTCTCTGCCGTTGAAGAAAGCAATAGCTTTAGAGGCAATATTAAGCCCTATGCTTGCCCTGGGTGATGCTCCAAACCGGATATAATGGGCAAACTCGTCTAATCCATAGTCGTTGGGATTCCTGGTGGCAAATACAAGCTCAATAATATATTTTTCAATGGATTCGGAGACTTTAACATTATTAATTTCATCCCTGATTGCAAATATTTCATTTTTCTTTAAAACGATTTTAACCTTTTCATCAAAATTCAGATCCGACATTCGTTTCATTATCTGTAATTCTGAACTTTTATCAGGATAATTCACAAAGATTTTCATCAAAAAACGGTCTATCTGCGCCTCAGGCAACGGGTAAGTACCTTCCTGCTCAATGGGATTCTGTGTGGCAAGCACCAAAAAAGGTCTGTCCAACGGGTAGGTCGTTTCACCAATTGTAACCTGCTTTTCCTGCATCGCTTCAAGCAATGCTGATTGTACCTTTGCAGGGGAACGGTTCACCTCATCGGCTAATATGATATTGGCAAAAACAGGCCCTTTCTTCACTTCAAAAGTTGCCTTTTTTTGATTATATATCATAGTACCTACCAGGTCTGATGGCAGCAGGTCAGGGGTGAACTGGATCCTGTGAAAATCAAGGTGAAGCACATCGGCAAGGGTTTTAATGGTGAGGGTTTTGGCAAGGCCCGGCACACCTTCCAGCAAAATGTGCCCGTTGGTAAACAAGCCCAGCAAAAGCCGGCTGACCATATATTGCTGGCCTACAATGATCTTGCTGATCTCTTCAAATACCTTTTTTACTTTTTGCAGGTGTGATGTTGCTTTTTTATTTACTTTGGCCTGAGGCGGCCCGGTCTTTTGCAGATATGTTTGTTCTGTTGATTGTTCTGTTACTAAGGTTGTTTCCATAAATGTTGTCATTTTTTTTCTCGTTTCAATTCTCTATATTCAGTTATCTGAGAGTATAAGAGAAGTGATACAAGTACCAGCCCTCCAAGGCCTAAAAGTATTGCTCCTATTATTTCGAACATGATATTACTCTTTTAGTTTTTTAAATAATTTCTTTATTTTAATATAACATCTATCTTTTTACTAATTATTTCGTCAATTTTCATCGCTTAGTATTTTTACAAAGTATCTGCCCAATCATTGTATTGTTCAAAAGCGGTTGGAGTAAAGCTGATATTTCTCATGGCAAATCATCAATGTTAATGGATATCAGATTACCTTTTTCTGCTTCTTTTAAAGACTTTTCCAGCATCTTACTGTTGGCTTCGCTGCTTAACAGGTATTCTGTTTCATCTTGCTCTACCTCTATGGTAATGGCTATTTTTTGGTCTTTATACAAAGTTTTCAGGGATTTTAAGAAATCCATTGTTAATTCATTAGCGCTTAAACGATATGTAGCATCCATAGTATGTTATTTTAATTATTCTTTAACAAAGTCAGAAGTCATTGGCAATATAATTTACAGCAAAGATACAATGAATTATTTGAAAAACTAATAACAAATCACAAATCAGCGATAGCATCGCTCAGAGCGATCCCATCACTTGTCAATTAATCAATTAATTATTAATCAACCCCGAATAATCCCGTATATGCGGGACACGGAGTAAACATTGAAAACCGGCTCAATAACCGTGTAAATAGCGTGTTGTGTAACTCTGTCTTTAAACTTTGGCGCTATTACACCTAAAATTATGATTAAGCTATGTATTTAATATCAATTCAGCGTCAACATTTAATTTTTGATGCAATGCCTTGGCGACATCTAAAGTCAACTTTCTTTTACCTTTCAGATACTCGCTAATTCGGGCGGTGCTTGTATTTAACAGCAAGGCGAGGTCTTTTTGCTTTAGTTTTCTTTGGTACATTCGCAGTTCGATCATTTCAATTAAATTTTGCGGGGTCATTGGATAATATTTTTCTTCATAACCAGCAATCAAATCAGAAAGTTTATCCAACTTGATAAAGCTTTTATCACTGGGGCTGGTGTCGTTACCTACAACTTTTAGTAATTCTTCCATTTGCTTTGTTGCTTTTTGGTAATCCGCTTTGTTTTTTATTGCTTTCATAAATAGATTTTTAATTAATAATTCAAATTTTCAATGTTTTTTTAACATTTATTCGGGTTATCCGGATAGGGCAAGGGAAATGGAATTATGAATTCAAATCAGACAAAATTTTTTGTATAGTTTCCTTAAGCGTAGTAATATGATTTTCACAAATATCAAAAATAATTTCGTAATCCAATTGGTCATAATGATGTGAAATTATATTTCTTAACTTCATAATATGTTGCCACTCAACTTGTTGATATTTATCTAGAAATGAAGAATTCTGCTTATGAATCTTTTTTAAGAGTTCTCCTATTATTTGTAATCTCATTGAAATAGAATCAAAGAGTTGTACACCTTCAGGTGTTGAAACAAAATCTAAAGGAGTGTTAATTGTCTCAAACCTGCTTTGAACAAGTAAAATTGCTTCCAAAATACTCTTAAAGTCCTCTTTATATAAAATATCATCAGACATAAGTCAATTCCTTTTCGA
Source organism: Cytophagales bacterium (assembly GCA_019456305.1). Lineage (NCBI taxonomy): Bacteria > Pseudomonadati > Bacteroidota > Cytophagia > Cytophagales > Cytophagales bacterium. Next base: position 5,503 of record VRUD01000077.1, read on the forward strand.
TGGTTTTTAGAAATGATTCTTTAATATGGTTGCCTTTCCTTATAATATCTACTTTTGCATTAAATTGTTGTTCTAAAAATATATTTAAATCCATTAGCCATTCAAATCGTGGTTCGGCTAATTCTACAAAAATGTCAATATCACTTTCCGGGTTATTTTTATTTTTTGCGTATGAGCCAAATAACCCTATTCGAACTACTCCAAATTGTTTTTTAAAATATTGTTTGTTAAGTGCTAAAATCTGAATGATTTCTTTTTTCGAAAGATTTTTTTTCATGATGTGAATATGCGTTAAATTAAATGTTTTACAAATTTATGAAATTCCGGTTAAATGCATAATTTACATATTTTTAATCATAACATAAAAAATAAGCCCTTGTTCTTCTCCTGCCAGGATGTTTAATCGCGGCAAAGTACCAAACCCAGGCTTATTGGTTACATTCAGGTTTTTACTCCGTTAGAAAAAATTTTCTTACGTGGCAATCGCCTAAGTACAAAAAAATGTAGTATTAATGCTCTGTAAGCAATAAATTATCAATTTTACTTTTATACTTATCGGCATTACTTTCCGGAAAACCACAATAAAAGATAGTTCGTTTCTCTTTTTTTATAAATTTTCCAGTTACTTTACAGGGCTTTAAATGAATACACAACCACATTGCCGACCGGTTTACCCCGTTGGATATAGTTTTTTATTCATTCCGACATTCAGCGAAGATTATCCTACGGGGTGAATATGCCCGCCAAAAAATACCTTCCTTAAGAAGATGAATTGAATCTGTGTTTTTGCCCTCTAATGATAGTATGTCACTCACTTTCATATTTCTTTAAAAAAAAAAGACCGCTTCGCGGTATTGTCAAAAAAAACAAATAATCAAATAGTCAAATAGTCGGATCAGTCCTTGAGGCACCGAACACTGAACCCGTTCAACTTACCATTGGTATTGCGGTAGACTCCCGCATCACCAGAGTACAGATTGCGTCTCCATGCACTGGCTCCGCTCTCGGCAGATGACCACACGTACGTGCCCGTACCGCTACCTTAGAAGAACAGACCATCGGTATTGCGGTAGCCAGCTAAAAGAGCAACAAAACCTGAAATGCCGCATTTAACACCACCGAAGCAATCAGCAGCTGTTTTTAATTGATCTCCCTGGTCGGTTCCGCGCCAACATATCTCACCGGAACAACCTGTGCCGGGACACAAACCTGTCCCGCCTGAACACATACCAAGCGCCTCTTCCATCGTCATCCATTCAGCATCAGTAGGAATATGCCAACCCGTAGGGCAAATACCTTGCGCACCTTCTGTAGTAACATATTGCATCATTTCATCCCATTGGTATAGTCCGCCCCAAACGCTGCAATCCCCTTCAGTACCGGTGCTATTTACGCCTCCGTGGCAGTATTTTTCTATAACTGCATTATTGGTTTGGTTACCTGCGGGTGGTATCTGAGCGCCTACATTCAGGTTTTCAGCCATCCAGCATTGGGTGCCGATTTTTACAGTTTTATATGACTTCCCATCTCTATCATCTATAAATGAATTTCCGCAAGCGAACGATTGCTCCTTTATTAAGCTGCCCAAAAGAATATAATTTCCGCCACCTATAAACAGAGTATCACCGGATAATGAAAGCGTTTGCAATTCATTAGCCGGGTCGGCATCGGTAAGAATAACCGAGTTTCCGTTGCTGATATTTAAAGTGTCATTAGATAATGATAAGGTTTGCAGTTCATTTGTTGTATCAGCATCAACCTCTATAGTATGTACTCCAGCAAAAAAACCAAGTGAAGATACACCTGTTGAATCAAGCTGTGTATCAATAGTATGTGCTCCTGCAACAAAACCCAGAGAAGATACACCTGTAGAATCCAATTGTGTATCGGTGTTAATAGTATGAGCGCCTGCAACAAAACCTAAAGCGGTAACGCCTGTTGAATCCAATTGTGTATCGGTATCAATGGTGTGATTGTTCCAGTTGGTTGTATCTACTCCTGTAATGCCACCTGCTACTGATGAACCAAATACAGGGTCGGTTTCGGCTACAGGTGCAGGTATTGTTACAAAGCCGCCATTGGATAAATAAATAGTATCATTTGAGATTGAGATTGCCTGCAGCTCGTTTGTTGTGTCTGCATCGGCATCATTTACATTGTCATTGGTAACGTTTTCTGCATGCAGGGCATAAGGTACTGAAAGCAGTTGAGAAGTGCCCATAAACTGGTAACCGGTTCCGCCTGTTGGGTCCATTTCTATTTTGACGAAATATATATCAGCGCCCCAATCAATTGTTGAGAATGTGCCTGATACAATGGCGCCTGTGCCAATCTCAAGGCTGAATAACCCGAACTGGTTTGTAGTATCTGCATGTGTCTCGCTGTAAACTACTGTACCTGCAGGGGTTGTTTGAAGAATACTGATCTTCAATCCAATGTTTTGATTGGGTAGTACGTTACCCGTATTATCTCTCGCTATTGCCTGATATTTGAAGGCTTGGGGAGACTGAGCGAACGTTCCTAACGCTCCGAGCGTTAGGAACGCTGCTACTGCGAATGTTAAAGTTAATTTTTTCATAATAATTTTTGTTTTGTTAACCCCGTAGGATAATGCCGTTAAGCAATGGTGAACTGGAATAAAGTAAATATCCAACGGGGTTAACCCCTCAACTGACGGATTGGTGGTTAATTTTAGAAATTGTTAATTGATTTTTTGAATTTTATATGAATTGATTAGTTGTTCTTTTTCGTTGGTTATTCTTAAAAAATAACTGCCTGGGGCATATTCTCTCATATTGAGTTGATAGGTAATAACAGTACCGGCAATTTTTTCATTTGTTAATATTTTTCCGGTTATGTCCATTAATTCAATTTTCAGGTTTGAGTTATCAACGTCACCGTTAATGTTAATCTGTAAGGTATTGCTAACAGGATTAGGAAAAACTGACATGTTGAAACCCAAATCCGGGTTTTCTTTTATGCTTGTTATATCATAATTTGTCTGGTGAAAACCCTGTGTGATGATATTATTGGTATTTGAGACAGTTTCAATTACCGGCTCGCCAATTGTCCAGCTTAACTGTGCATTGGTTCCTGTGTAATGGTCGCCTGAAGTGGCATAAACTTCGGGTACAACGGATTGGCTTATACCTGTAAAATAGAATAGTATGCCTGACAGAATTAATAATATTTTTCTCATGGTCTTATATTTTTGAGGTTGAATTCAACAAGATATAAAAAATACAAAATTGAGTCCACTCCGAAAAGTCCCTCAACTAATTAATTTGCAAGTATACAATAAATAACTAAAAATCTTCTTCTCCCCCTAAAAAATCTTAAAAGAATTATTTTATGTACATTTGTAAAAAATAAAAAAATCATGAGTATAGCGATTATTCAACTTGACAGGTCAAAAGTTGCTGCATTGAAAAAATATTCGCGGATGTTGGAAGCAAAAATCCGTATTTTACGGGATGAAGATGATTTGGGAGAAAATCTAATGATAAAACTCATTGAAGAAGGATTGGGAAGCGGAATAGTGCCGGAAGAAACAATAAAAAGTGACTTTAAGAAATATGGAGTTGATCTATAGAGATTCATTCAGGCGTGATTACAAGAAAATAGAACTTGTACGTGTGAAATCAGAAATCCACTTCAAGAAAAATCTTTAAAAATGTACGATTTTATCCCGTTTTATATATAACCCGCACATTACCTTCGGAAATTTCAGATGGAATATGGGAGGGAATTTCCGAAGTTTTCTTACAGCAGAACTGCGGGACAACCTTCGGAAATCCATTACCCCCGCAGGCCAGATGATATTTCCGAAGGTTTCCAACATCTAACACCTGCCCCGACAAAGTCGGGGTCAAACATCTAATGTAGCAACAATTTAATTTTGCAACATTAATTAGTAATAATATATTTTATGATTACAATATTGCGTAATTAAATTGTTGCTACACTAACATCCATTTTCCATCTAAATATACTCATCAAATCTCGAGATCAGCCTTTCAAGTGGATTCAAAGATCCTGCCAGTGTCATATTCATGATCAGCTTAAATATTGGCACACCTCCTGCGTAATCTTCAACATAGGGTTCAATGGAAATATTTAAAAATTCAAAAATAAAAAGGATGGTTGCAAATGTGAGGATCGTACCAACACGGCTTTTAGTTTTTGTTTTGTTAATATAGAAAGTAATGGCAATAAGAACGGTAAAAAAGAGGATCTCTGAGGCATAATACCAACCTGTTTTCCAAAAGGGGGGGCTAATGATAAAAGAAAACCTTGTTGGATTCAGGTTCCAGAATCCATCGCTATTGCACGCTTTTACTTTGAAAGTATAGTTGCCAGATTCAAGATTTGTATAAGTAGCAAAAGTTACAGAAGTAAACTCTGACCACTTTTTATCAAAACCTTCCAGCTTGTATTGATATTTTATTTTTTCAGGGATTTTGTAATGGATACCGATATAATCAAAAGAAAGATGATTTTTATCGTAAGGAAGCCTGAGGTTCTTGGGCAGTCCGTTTTTCCTGTCAAGAGAATCGCACCAGACAGAAAAATCTGTCTCCGTCCCAAATAACCGGATGTTTGTTATGTGCGTACGCGGTACTGTTATGCTGACCCGGTCCTCTTTCGGATCATATTTCACCGCACCTTCAAGCGTGCCGAACCATAAATTTCCTTTACTGTCTTTGAAAACCGCATTGGCATTGGTTTCCATAGGTGTAAAACCCTCCAGATATCCATAATATTGAAATCCAACAGTTTCACCGCTGTCATTTTGGATAAGTTTTTCAATTCCTTTTTCATGCCCTACCCATATATTGCCCTCATTATCCATGGTCATCAGCCAGATCGCGTTTGATTTCAGGCCATCTTTTTTGGTGTAATTTTTAAAAGAAGAAGCAGCCTCCTCTAAATCCCCAGCCCCCCTAAATCCCCCCAAAGGGGGGACTTTGCCATCCCCTTTCCCTTTGGGCAATTGGGGCGGGAAGTCCCCCCTTTGGGGGGATTTAGGGGGGCTGGTGGTGGGGCTGGTAGGGGGAGGGATTAGTTTTGATAAACCGCCTTTGGTTCCAAACCAAAGATTACCATACCGGTCTTCCAGAATAGGCCAAACATAATTGTAAGCAAGTCCTTGTTCGGTTGTAAAGTTCTTGATTGTATATGAAGGTTCTTTGCTTTCATTAAAGATAAATTCAGACAGTCCTCCCCGCGTACCCACCCATATATTACCATATCTATCTTCGTATATTGTAAGAACCTCGTTATGTATAAGTCCGTCTTGAGTAGTGAAATTTTTCAAAGGCTTGCCCTGTGATCCCGAGTACTCGGGATTATTTAACAGGGCTTGTTCAGGGTGAAGCGGGGAATACGCTCCCTGTTCAATATTTTTGTAAGCAAGTTTAGTAACACCCCCATCAGTACCAAACCATATATTGCCATGCCTGTCTTCCAGCAAAGCATTTACCGGCTCACTATTAATTCCCAGCTCAGTGTTATAATTTTGGATTCTATAATAAAATTGCTGACCGGCTCCGGATTCTTCATCCCAATTGGCATGGGGATTGGGAATAAGCTTTGAAATTCCATCGTGATGAGTACCAATCCAGATATTACCATTTTTATCTTCCAGCATAGACATGATGCCCTTATCACCACCTAAAACTTCTATTGTTATTGTTTGAAAGCCTGTTTGATGATGTTCGAACAAAGAAATTTTACCGGCAGTTGATCTTTGCAAAGTATTGTTTATAACAAGCTTTGAAAGTCCGGCATCAGTGCCAATCCAGATATTACCATGTTGATCCTCATTGATACAAAAAATAGTGTTGTCCACAAGACCTTGCTGCGTAGAATATTGCTCAAAATACCTGCCTCCAAATATCGTGACTCCTCCATCATCAGTCCCGATCCAAATATTGCCGTTGTTGTCCTCTAATATTGATCTGATATTGTCATCTATGAGCCCATGCCTGGTTGTAAAGTTTTCAAAAGTAGGTGATTCCTGCGGACCCTTGTTATATCCGGAAATAATTTTAGAAAGTCCCTGGTTAGTGCCAAACCACCTATTTCCGTATTGATCTTCTACAATACACCTTACTACATTATTAGTAAGGCCGTCTGTGGTGGAGTAATGTGTAAAGTTATTGTCATTTTGTGCCTTAGGTTCAAATTTAGTAATACCCGAGCCATGTGAACCAAACCATATGTTACCGTCATGATCTTCCAGAATTGACCAAATGGTGCCAATATAATTATACCCTGGCTGATTAGAGAAGTTTTCAAAAAACAGCCCCCCTAAATCCCCCCGAAGGGGGGACTTCCCACCCCCATTGCCCAAAGGGAAAGGGGATGGCAAAGTCCCCCCTTCGGGGGGATTTAGGGGGGCTGTTAAGGGGGCTTCTCCTCCATCTTTAACATCTCTAAAAGCAGATCTGCATACCCCTCTATCTGTGCCGATCCAAATATTGCCGTTGCTGTCTTCCAATAAAGCTCTTACAGAGTTATCATTCAAACCATGATCTGTTGTGAAGTTATTAAAAGTATGATCAGTCCCGTAAAGGGCAAGTATAGAGATACCACCATCAGTGCCAACCCACAGAAAACCATTTTGATCTTCCAATATGGCTCTGACTGCATTATCTATTAATCCCTGCTCTGCAGTATAATTTTCAAAGGTTTTCCCATTAAATTTAGAGATACCACCTCGCTGCGTACCAAACCAAATATTCCCTTCGTGGTCGCCTGTAATACATTTAATATGATTATAGGGCAATCCATCTTCAGTAGTATAGGTTTTGAAATTCATACCATCAAACTTTGAAACTCCGGACTGCGTTGCAAACCATAAATAGCCCTTGCTGTCCTGATAAATGTCGTTAACAGAAGATTGTGCCAACCCGTCTTTTATGCTATAATTCCGGAAGGGGAGTTTTTGAGCAAAAATATTTTGAAAAAATAATATCAAAATTATTGTTAATAATGGGAATTTTGATATTAGATATTGCCCCGCCAGAGGCGGGGTCACCTGCAGGGTAAGATATAGTACCTCGATTTTATCGGGGCAGGTAACAAATATTTTCATTTTTGATAGTGTAAACAAAAAAGCCCCGCTATCTTTTCGGAGCATTTTAATTAGTAAATCACCAAATGATTTGGTACCCGGGGCGGGACTTGAACCCGCACGGACTTTACAGCCCACAGGATTTTAAGTCCTGCGTGTCTACCAATTCCACCACCCGGGCAATGTTTATTTGGTGATTTGGTATATATGGAGATTTAGTGATTTGGGGAATTGTCAATTACTGATTTTATGATAAATCACAAAATGAATATTGAGCGAGAAACGGGATTCGAACCCGCGACCCCGACCTTGGCAAGGTCGTGCTCTACCAGCTGAGCTATTCTCGCTTATTGTTACACCGGTGCAAATATACGAATTAATACTAAGTAATACTAATGAAAACCGGCATCCAACTGCTTTTATATTGTCTATTTCTTTATTCGTATATTTGTATCGTTTAATTTTTTTTTCTATTTCAAATTTATTATAATTGCAAAATTTAAAATTCCCAAACAAAAATGATTCAAGTACCGAATTCATTGGTCATTGTATTTTGTGCTTTGGTGACCTGTTATCTGACCTATAGATATATAACCATATTCGTTGTAGTGGGTTCATTGATAATTTTATTTATTTCAAAGTTCTTTTTATACGTCTCGAATTTCTTTATGTACATTGCAAAATTTCTTTCGATGATATCAAAAGGACTTGTGTGTGATTCATTGATCATTTTATTACTTGCAGGATTTATATTTGCCCATTCACTGATGTTTATGTATATAGCAGAGATTTTCCTCTATTTTACAGAAAAACTATTGACGTTTTCAGAGATTTCTTCGTAACACAGATAATTACTAACCAATCAACATACCACCAGCCTGTATTATTAAGAGAAAGCATTGATGGTCTGGAAGTAAAACCGGACGGCATTTACGTTGATCTTACTTTTGGGGGAGGAGGGCATTCACAGGAAATATTAAAACGATTGAAAAGGGGACGTCTGTTTGCCTTTGATCAGGATGCAGATGCTACGAAAAATAGTGAGAAACTTTTCAAAAGCGATATTGCTGCCATTGATAATTTCTTTATATTTGTGCATGCTAACTTTAGGTACCTAAGGCGCTTTTTGAATTATCATGGCGTAGAAAAAGTCGATGGTATCTTGGCTGACCTCGGGGTTTCTTCATACCAGATTGATACCGCTGAACGTGGGTTTTCTACAAGATTTGACGGGATGCTTGACATGCGGATGGATAGATCAGGGAAAATGGGAGATGGAAGATGGAAGAGTGAAGTTACGGCAGAGAAAATTGTAAATGAATATCCTGTAGAAAGATTACATAAGATTTTTGGCATGTATGGTGAGATCAGAAATGCAAAAACATTAGCGGAAATAATAATTAAAGAAAGGCATAATAAACCCATTAAAACAACAGCAGACTTAAAAAATGCAACCAGTTCGTGCATTAGGAAAGGTAAAGAGCATAAATACTTAGCCCAGGTTTTCCAGGCGCTTCGCATAGAAGTAAATGACGAGTTAACTGCCTTAAAAGAAATGTTGGTACAAGCTCCCAGTGTGTTAAAAAAAGGGGGTAAAATTGCAATTACTTCCTACCATTCGCTGGAAGACAGGTTGGTTAAAAATTTCTTTAAAAAAGGAAAGTTTTATGGAGAGGCAGACAAAGATATTTATGGTAATGAAAATGTGCCTTTTAGCCCGATAAATAAAAAACCTATCATCCCATCTGAGGATGAAGTAAAAAATAATAACAGGGCAAGAAGTGCGAAGCTAAGGATAGCTGTGAGGTTGTAAAAGGGAGGGAAAAATTAGTTATTGGTTTATTGGTTGTTAGTTACCCCGCACATAAATTTATTAATTTGATATAAATTATTTTTTCACTTTATTATAAATTTATGTGCGGGGTTATAGTTAATCGGTTATTGGTTTTGGTTGATTGGTTTTTAGTTATAAGTTATGGCACATTTAAACAATTGACAATTATGAAAAAAAGATATTTAACCTTTTTTTTAATTCTATCTTCTTTATCGGTCTATTCACAACAATCAGCCTTAGATTATTTCAACAGCGGCTTTTTAAAATACCTGACAGGAGATAAAATGGGAGCTATAGGGGATTATGTAAAAGCAATTAAATTGAATCCGGATTATGTAATTGGACATATTGATGTCAACAAGTTAACGATGAATGTGAAGGGAGAAGATGAAAACAACCAGGATAAAAATAAGGTGAAAAAGTCAAGCCCTGATTTTGCTGAGACTTATTTTTCCAGAGGTATTGAAAAGGGGGAAGACCACAAAGGAGCAATACATGAATTTAATAAAGCTATTTCTTTAAAGCCCAATTTTACCGAGGCTTATTATTACAAGGGATATCATGAAGGTAGTACCGGGCATCACAAAAAAGCAATTGATGACTTTAGTAAGGCAATAGCTTTAAACCCTGATTTGACAGATGCTTATTATAACAGGGGAATTGCTAAAATAAAATTGAACGATCAAAAAGGCGCCATGAAAGATATTAATAAGGCTATTGCTTTAAACCCTGATTTTTCCGAGACATATTTTAAAAGAGGTATTTCTAAAGATAAATCAAAAGATAAAAGAGGAGCGATAATAGATTACAGTAGAGCCATAAAATTAAATCCTGATTTTGCTGATGCTTATTTTAACAGAGGAATTGAAAAGATTAACATGGAACGGCATGAATATTACAAGGCAGCAATATACGATTTCAACAAAGCTATTTCATTAAAACCTGATTTTCCTGAAGCTTATTATTACAGGGGAGTAGCTAAAAATAAATTGAAGGATAACAAAGGTGCAGTAGAGGATTACAGTAAAGCCATAGAGTTAAAATCTCGTTACAGTGACGCTTATTTTAACAGAGCTCATACCAAAGACAATCTACATGATTACAAAGGATCAATAAACGATTACAATGAAGTGATCAAATTTAACCCTGATATGGCTGAGGCTTATTATTACAGAGGTGTTGCTAATGGAAAAATAAAAGATAAAAAAGGAGCATTGGAAGACTATAATAAGGCAATAAAAATAAATATTGATTTTGAAAAAGCTTATTATCACAGAGGGTTGTTGAAAATGTTATCAGGTGAAAAAGAAAATGCTTGTGTGGATTGGAGAAGGGCAGGGGAGTTGGGTTACAAGCATGCCTATGTGCTTATTAAAGAATATTGTAAGTAAATATGGATAAATCAAACACATTTAAGCGGAATTCGGGGAAAAAAAGCCGAAGTATTTTTCGTCTTATTGAAATTTATTTAAGAGTGGGTATGTTTGACCAAGGGCTGCCTGTGAAATATATTCCATATCTGATATATATAATTACCATCGGAATTTTTTATATATGGAACACTCATTTTTCTGAAAAAACGATAAGGGAATTAGATAAAATAACTTCAGAAGTTGAAGATCTGAGGGCTAACTATACTACCTTAAAAGCGGATTATATGTTTAAAAGTAAGCAATCAGAAGTAGCAAAGAGAGTTGCCAGGCTGGGATTGTATGAAAGTTCTGAGCCGCCATTTAAAATTGTTGTAAAGAAAAGATAATTTATAGTGAAAATTTTTCAACAACGCTGGGGCAGGCAAAACAAAGACCTGTCTGATCATTATGCAGTGGAGGCGGTGATTGCCTGGTGATTATGAATTTTTTCTTTTAAATTCTTTACTAATGCTCAAAGAAACAGCATAACTACTCGCCAGTTGCTTATCATTATAATATTGATAAACAGGTATATCAACCAACACAGATAATATCCAGTCTTTACCAAAAGAATAGCTTAACTGGGGCACAATAAATACTTTTTGCGAACCTGATTGGATAACCTTTTCCCTTTCATTATCTATCTGGATACCAAAACCAGTACTTGACCGGGTGTCTCTTTCTCTTATTTCACTTCTGATTGCGGTAATTATATTCCATCCCGGTGAAAGGCTGTAAGAAGTAAAAAAGGAAGTTGCATACAGGTTACCATATTTATACGTTTCAGGATTCTGTCGTTTAAATTCTATTCTGTTGTTGATAAAAAAACGCAAATGCTTTTCTACATAACCTTTATAAAGAAACAGGATGTGGATAAAATCTGTTGAGCCGGTTGTGGGCTGTAAATCTCTTGGCAATATTGCTCCATTATTTGATTGTGTATAAGAACCGATTGCAAATTTAATTCCAACACCTGAAGTAATTTCTAGTTGTTTTTCTAAATTCCGGTAAAAATTTACCTTAAATCCCAATGTAACATCTGTTAAACCTTTTCCGATTTGTTGGTTAGGGATTATATTTTCTACATAGTTCTGTGTTTTGTTAATAAAATACCCGGTTTCAATTTCTGTGGTTATTTTCTCTGCTATTCCAAATGCTAAACTTATACCTGTATAATTGTAATTGCCGTTCTTTATGGATTGAGATTCTGCCGGTTTGCTGCCTTCAAAATACCTACCTGAATAGCCGTATTTATAATAAAGAAAGATTTTTGTGCTTTGTTTATCTAAAACCCCAAGTGCGCTTGTCCCACCAATGGGGGTTCCGGGCGAGCAGCATTGGGCAGTTAAATCAGTTGGCAGTCCCGATAAAATTAATAAAAACAAGAAACAGGGTTTGCAAATTTTAATCATTTATAAAAAGTAACTAAATTCTTAAATCTTGACACTTTTTGGCAAAATATTTAGTTTTTGGTTGTTAGTTTTTGGTTATGGTTTGATAGTTTATGGTTATAGTTTTTTAGTTTGTTGGTCGTGCCATGAGTCCGGCATTAGCAAACTATTGAACCAATGAACTAAAACTAATAACCAAATAACTAAAACTAATAACCAAAAACCATGAACTAAATTTTTGGTTCTGGCTACGCCAGCTTAGGGTACTATGATTTTATGAATGATCTTATTGTTAGGATTATTGGGGTTGTCATCCACTATAAATACAGCTATATAAAGACCTTTTGGAATCGTATTGAAAGATAAATCATAACTTTGATAACGGCTTGCATTGTTTTTTTCTATAAATCGATTAGTGACTATTTTATGCCCTGAAATTGAATACAATTCAAAGCTTATTTTTTTTGCATTAGGATTGACTAACCAGTCGATGTTAAGGGTAATTGTTTTGTCCCTGAGAGGATTAAGGGCTATTTTTACGATCCTGACAACTTCCGGGGTTTTTGCTAAAAAAGAGCTGATAGCAGACCAATTGCTGGTATTTCCGTTAGTGTAGTAAATTCTTGTAATCCAGTAATACCATGTATTTTCGAGATTATATTCTATTGCAGTAGTATCGTTTACTTTTTTTTGGCGGGTATCTCCTGTACAACCTACAAAGCATAAAGAATTAGTGGTAATCACATATTCATAAGCTATGGCAGAATCTACCGATGCCCATTTAATAATAAAAGAGCCTGCAACTGGCCCTGGAACCCCATCTTTACCATCAGGCGGCTCTAAATGGATTTGCGCAAAGGAGAATGAAAATCCTCCAACAGAGACTAATAATATTGATACTATGTGTTTAAGGTATATTGACACAGGATTTTTATTTTATGAGCAACAATCTTTATTCCCGCTTTCCTGAACGGGCGGGCATGCAACCGACCCGTAAGAACAATATACGCAGCAATCATTATTGATTGGTTTTAGTACAACTTTGCACTTTTCACATTCATAAAAATACTGACATGCATCTGTAGGCATGTTTTCTTCTTTTTTATGTCCGCATTCCGGGCAGGTGATTGTTGATTTTAATGTTAGTTCCATTTTTATTTTGGTTAATAATTATTGGTTTTCTATCATTTTATAATCGGTTATTTTATAACCTGTTTCATTAATGGCTGCAATTACTTTATCAATGTCTGTTTTTGACTTGTCAAACTTTACGGTTGCTTTGCTTTTCTCGTAGTCGGCAGTAGCCTCAATGTAGCCGGGGAGTTGTGCCATAGCATGTTTGACATGTTCTTCACAGCCGGTGCAGGTCATCCCGGATATTTCAAAATTTGCCTGCAGGATATTGTTTGATTCTACAATAATTACATTGGCTTTGGTTTCTGGGTAAAATATGTGTGCGTAGTAAGGGAATGTCAACATAATTGCTGCAAAAATGGTCACAATGCCCAGAAACTTTTTGGATTGTAAGAAGGATGGCTTTTCATCTTCATCGCAATCGCAATCTATTTCTGCTTTTTTCGGCTTTAGCTTTTGATACCAGGCAAAACCCAGCACTAAAACAGTGATACCTATTAAATAGGGCCTTGCAGGTTCAAGCCAGGAAAAAGTTGCAGCGAATCCGCTGCTTCCTGCAATTAATGCTAAAACAGGTGTAATACAGCATAGTGAGGCAGTTACGGCAGTCAGGAGCCCTGCTCCTATAAAGCCCTTTGAAGAATTTGGTGTTTTCATATCGTTTGTATTTTTAGATTTTGTTGGTTAATATGTTTGAAAAACGGTTTCAGGATATTCAGGTTTTCTTCTCCAATCGAATAATAAATTGTTTGACCTGCTCTGCGGGACTCAATGATGTTAGCGTCTTTCAACTTTCTAAGATGTTGAGAAATTGCCGGAACGGTCATTCGGAGAATATCGGCAATGTCGCAAGGACAAAGTTCGTTTTCTTCTTCCATCAGGAATAAAATTTTCAGCCGCACATCACTACCCGCTAATGAAAGAATATTGGCAAGTTGTGAAAATGTTTTTTCATTTAAAGTAACTTTCTTCCTGCATTCTTTGATTTGAACCGGGTCGGCATACACGCGAATACAGATTTCTTTTGACATAATTTAGTATGTTTGATGATAGGTTACAAACTGTACAACGGACAAAGATAATAAAAGTTTCATTATTTAAGCAAATACTTAATAAAGTTATTAACATTTTATTGCCTGATTGTATTAATTTAGTTGTCTTAATTCAAATAAAAATGCCTGAAATTTGCCGGTTTTATGGAATTGTTATTCAAATAAAATAATCAGAACTATGATGTATTTTGTAGAAAAAATCGTTGATGCACAGCCCTATCAATTAACCTTAAAGTTCAATACAGGGGAAACATTGAAAATTAATCTGGAAGAAAAATTAAAAAAATGGGCGAAATCACCTAACAGTGTATATAAATCATTGTTAGACCCGGAGTATTTTAAAAGTGTAAAATTACAAACTGAATGGGAAACCATTTATTGGGATAATGGTATTGATTTTTGTCCTGATGTGTTGTATTCCTGGGGAAATACCAATTTAAAAGATGATGGTTAAATGATTGAGTCCACTCTAAAAAGTCTTTTTTGCCATCCCGAGTACTCGGGATGGGATTTAGTGCTTTGGTGTTTTAGTGGCATTTTTATTTTTTGGACTTATTAGAGTGGACTCATATATCCAACCATAAAACCATATAGCCATTTTAATTTTTCTCTTTTTCTTCCATTTTTCACCTGCTTGTATTATTATTGTACCCTAAAACCATTTTAAATATTTTTAACTACTTCAATTATCGCTAACCGTCCCGAATTTGGGAGCAAAACTTTAAGAAATGAAAACAAAAAATCTACTACTTGCAGCGCTTTGTTTTTTTCAATGCGCAATCTTTAATCCGCAATGCTCTATGCCATACACCCAATGGCTGCAAACCAACGGTCCTTATGGCGGA
>VRUD01000078.1 GCA_019456305.1 Cytophagales bacterium
TATACTGCTTCAACAGGAGGAACTTTATTACAATCAGGTGCTGGCTACTGCTATGGTTTGGATATGCCGGCTCCGGGTGACTCTACGATCTGGGTATCTGTGATTGAACCAGGCTGCGATACCAGTACCAGATCATCGGTGATAGGGGCAATTTCAGGTTCACCATCAATTCTTACCTGGGATGGCAGCTTTAATAACAATTGGTTTAATCCGCTTAACTGGACACCAGAATGCATCCCAACCTGTGGCGTAAGTGTCCTTATTCCTTCAGCAGGTGTAACTTTTGAGCCAACTATTGCTTTCGATAGTGGAGGGATAGCTTATTGCGATACCATAACTATTGCTACGGGCAGAACACTGACTTTTAGTGATGCTCTTTCCATGCTGCAGGTATGTGGCGATTGGGTGCATAACGGTTCATTGGTAATGAGCGGACAAGGACAGGTGGTATTTGCAAGCACAACCAAAGCCCAGAATTTTTCCAGGACGGGAACCGGTGACTTTCATAGCTTACGGCTTAACAATACCTCAGGAATATCTCCTGCTGTGACCATTACCGACCAGAACATGGTGATAAGCGCTACCGGCAATATTGTTTTTACAAGTGGTATAATAAATACAGCAACCGATTCAGTTGTTGTACTGAATTCAGCCGCAGGCTCTGTATCAGGTCACGGACCTACAAGCTATGTTTGGGGTAATTTGAAAAGAGCTGTGACGGATGGTATCTCTTATGACTATCCTGTAGGGAAAAGTAACTCTTACCAGATGTTCAGGATTGATATAGATGCAGGCTCAGTAGCAGGCGGATTAGCAGATTTGAACGTAAGATTTGGCAATCCCGCAGACTGGTATGGTACCGGATGGCTGGCATTAACCCCTTACGATACAGTGCTTGATAATGGCAGTCCCGGTGGTAATGGTGGTGTCTGGACATATACGCCCAATGCAGGAACTGCAAATTATTACTTAGAGCTCTGGGGATCAAATTATACACCAGGTCTGTTACAGCTAACACAATCCATTGCAAAAAGAACAGCTCCAACTGCTGACTGGATATTCGCTGCAAGTACACATATCTCTGATACTGTCATTGGAGGAACCGTATATGTTAGACGAGGCGCATCATTTAGTGGCTTTTCACAAGCTGCAGTAGTATCGGCAGCATCTCCACCTTTACTTTTACCTGTTAAAATGCTTTATTTCACCGCTTATGTAAAAGGCGTAAATGTAGCGCTGGAATGGGCAACAGTTTCAGAAGAAAATAATGACTATTTCAGCATCCAAAGAAGTAAAAACGGTGAAAATTTTGAAACCATTGGCACTGTTGATGGAGCAGGCACTTCAAACGAGAAGATTGAATACCAGTTTATAGACACGAAGCCCTTTATAGGCATGAATTATTACATGCTGAAGCAAACCGATTATGATGGCAGGTATGAATACTCAGACTTGGTTGCAGTGAAATTCCTCAGAAAGCTCAACTTCTCGGTGAGACCCAACCCCGCTACTGACTACCTGGAAATTACCTTTGGTGAGGTGTCTAAGAACGTCATTTTCGTTATGACCCCCGAATACGATGCTGCTATAAAGATATACGATGCAGTGGGAGAATTGGTCTATGAAAAGAAATTCAACGGCACCTTCTATAAATTCAATATAGATATCTCCCCCTTTAGCCAGGGCATGTACTTCGTATCCCTCACCGCCAACAACGAGTTGTATAAGGCGAAGTTTGTGAAGGAATAAAATTATGATTTTATGGCTTTATGGTTTGATATACGAATTACGAATTATGCGGGTAATAAGAACCGGGAAACAGAAAGACAATTTAGCAAAATATTTATATGATGTTTCAAAGATTATTTTTGCTGTGGTAGTAATCGGACCATTTGTAAAACCTGAGAGTATTAACATATATGTTTTTCTGTTTGGATTATCTGCCACGATAATATTTTATATTTTTGCATCAAGAATAGATATGATAAAATTTAAAAACAATGAATGATCCATTAGCAATTCTTTTTCTTGTATTATCCATCGTAGGTATCATAGGCATTATCTGGACATTTACCACCAAGGAACTGCAAGACCCTGAAAAAAAGCCGGAATAACGTTTTTCAATATATTTGTCTATCACTATATCAAATTTATCTGGACACTTGAGCACGTGAACACAAAATGAACATCGGCATCGTCTGTTACCCAACTTTCGGAGGCAGTGGCGTGATAGCCACCGAGCTTGGAAAAGCCCTGGCACAAAAAGGCCACAAGATTCATTTCATTACATACACACTCCCCCAGCGGTTACATTTCTTTAATGAAAATCTATTTTATCATGAAGTTGGAATACCTACCTACCCCTTATTTGAATATCCGCCTTATGAGCTTGCGCTGGCAAGTAAAATGGTGAACGTAGCCAAATTTGAAAAATTAGACCTGCTGCACGTCCATTATGCTATCCCTCATGCTTCTGCTGCCTATATGGCAAAGCAGATCCTTAAAACAGAAGGGTTCAACATGCCCGTTGTGACCACCCTTCATGGAACTGATATAACCCTTGTTGGCAGGGATGCTTCCTATGAGCCGGTTGTTACTTTCAGCATCAATCAGTCGGATGGTGTTACAGCAGTTTCAGAAGATCTTAAAAAGGAGACGTTGAAGCATTTTGATATTAAAAGAGAAATAAAGGTAATTCCAAACTTTATTGATTTGAAAAGATTTAATAAACAACATAAAGACCATTTTAAAAAAGCGATATGCCCCAACGGAGAAAAGCTGCTGGTACACACTTCCAACTTCAGGCCTGTTAAACGCGTTGAAGATGTGATCAGGGTTTTTGAAAAAGTGAGGAAATCTGTTCCCAGCAAATTACTGCTCGTTGGGGACGGGCCTGAACGAGACAAGATGGAGCAATTATGCAGGGAGTTGGATATATGTGGTGATATTCGCTTCCTGGGGAAGCTTGGCGCTGTGGAAGAGGTGTTATCGGTGAGCGATCTGTTTCTCATGCCTTCTGAACAGGAAAGCTTTGGATTGGCTGCCCTGGAAGCAATGGCTTGTGAAGTGCCAGTAATTTCATCAAACGCAGGTGGAATTCCTGAAATAAATATTCATGGAAAAACAGGTTTTTTAAGCAAGGTGGGCGATATAGATGATAT
Organism: Cytophagales bacterium; assembly: GCA_019456305.1. NCBI lineage: Bacteria > Pseudomonadati > Bacteroidota > Cytophagia > Cytophagales > Cytophagales bacterium. The sequence goes on from VRUD01000078.1 coordinate 3,162, forward strand.
GGCAAAAAATGCTTTACATATTTTAGATGATAAAAACCTGGGAGAACTTAAAAAGAATGCTTTAAACCGGGCTATGGAGTTTGATATTTCTAAGATATTGCCGCATTACATTGCGTTTTATGAAAAAGTGATGGGTTAGTGAAGTAATATAAAGATTGCGAGTAATGGACAAAAGTTGGTGCTTAAAAACTCCTGTAATTATTAACTATAAAGTAATTGATGAAATTTAGTTACTAATAAAAAGCACCAACTTTTGTCTATTACACCAAAATATAAAAAAAACGTTTGTATAAAATCATAGACAACTAGGCTCTTAAAAAATCTTTAAAACCAACATGTTGTCTATAATTTTGTTGGTGTTAATAGACAAGTAGGCAGTAGGCAGTTGGCAATTTTGCCTACTGCCTACTGCCAACTTGTATCATACTGGTAAATGTATTTCCTCACGAGCTCGTGGGTTTTTATTAAAACTTGTTTTGAATAAATTTAGACACTTATACACTATGACCCAAACCCCAGCATCAGCACCGCAAAAGAGCAAAAAGCATTATGACCTCATTTTTGAGAAGGAGTTGGAGATGCTCAATCCTGCTCAGAAAGAGGCAGTGAGCCATATTGATGGCCCGGTGCTGGTGATTGCCGGACCGGGAACAGGTAAAACCCATCTCCTTGCAGCGAGAATAGGAAAGATCCTGAAATCTACAGATGCACAACCCCACAATATCCTCTGCCTCACTTACACGGATGCCGGCACCATCGCCATGCGGCAGCGCCTGCTGGAATTTATCGGCCCTGTTGCCTATCGCGTAAGCATATACACTTTCCACGCCTTCTGTAACGACATCATACAGAGAAATCCCGATTACTTCGGAAACAGGGAACTGGAGCCCATCTCCGAACTGGAAAACATAGAGCTGCTCATGCAGTTGCTGGATGAGCTGGACTCTGAAAGTTCTCTCAAGCGCAGGAAAGGTAATATTTATTATGAAGTGCCTTTATTGAATAACCTCTTTCGAAAAATGAAAGAAGAGCCATGGTTCACCGAACACATCAGCGAATGTATTGACACATACCTCAATGACCTGCCCGGCAGGGAGGAATACATCTATAAGGTCTCCAATAAAAAACAGGGGTACCAAAAGGGAGATCTCAAACAACATCTAATAGATAAGGAAATAGAAAAGATGGGAAAGTTGCAGGAAGCCGCCAACCTCTTGCCCAAATACCGACAGAAGATGAAAGAAAGTAACCGCTACGATTACAGCGATATGATACTGTGGGTGCTCGATGCTTTTAAAAAAGACAAAAACTTTTTGCGAACCTACCAGGAGAACTTTCTTTACTTTCTCGTGGATGAGTTCCAGGATACCAACGGTGCCCAGAACGAGATATTAACACGCCTTATTGATTACTGGGATAAACCCAACGTGTTTGCTGTAGGTGATGACGACCAATCCATATACGAATTTCAGGGTGCGCGAATGAAGAATATCCTGGATTTTTATAAGCGTTACGAAAAGGATATTAAAGTAGTGGTGTTGACGGATAATTACCGCTCTTCCCAGCATCTCCTGGACAGCGCCAAAGCATTGATAGATAATAATGAAGAACGCCTTATCAACAAGATCAGCGATCTATCCAAGAATTTAACCGCCAAAAAGGAAGCAGTAGCCCGGTCTGTCATCAAACCGCGAATTATCCGGTATCACAATATCAAGCATGAGGAAGCGGCTATCGTACAGCAAATAGAGGCATTGCACAAGCAAGAATTTCCTCTTAATGAGGTGGCTGTTATCTATTACCGGCACCGGCAGGCAGAAGATATCATCAACCTGATGGAAAAAAAGGGCATTCCATATAATGTCATAAGGAAAATTAACATCCTGGACCTGCCGCTGGTGCAGAACCTGCTGAATTTACTGGAATATATCCTGGCTGAGTATGAATCGCCTCATAGCGGTGAGCATCTGCTGTTTGAGTCAATGCACTACAACTTTTTCAATATCAGCCCGATGGATATAGCTAAGATAAGTGCTTACTGCGGCAAAAACTGGGAAACTAAATGGCGGGATGTAATCACTGACGAAGGCAAATTAACAGAATTGAAATTGGAGAAACCCGGTACCATAGCTGGTTTTGAAAAAAATATCAACCATTGGATAAGCGAAGTAGCAAACCTCACCTTGCAGATGCTGTTTGAAAAGATAATCAACTTCGGAGGAGTGCTGAAATATATCATGAACTCCCCTGAGAAGACCTGGCTCATGCAGGTGTTGACCACCTTTTTTGACTTTATTAAAGAAGAAGGTATAAAAAATCCCCGACTGAGTATTAAAGCATTATTGGAAACAGTGGACAAGATGAGGGCTAACGGCATTGCCATGGAAGTCAACAAAACCGTATATGAAGAAAACGGAGTGAACTTCATCACGGCATATCGGGCAAAAGGGATGGAATTTGAATACGTCTTCTTGATCGGCTGCACCAAAGACATCTGGGAATCCAAAGGGAGGGGCAGTAGCTTTTCCCTGCCAGACACACCTACTCATACCAAGGATGAGAACCTGTTGGAGTCAGCCCGCAGGGTTTTTTATGTGGCTATGACCCGCGCCAAAGAGCGCCTGCATATCTCTTTCTCTAAACAAAACAACAACGGGAAAGAGCTTGAAAGGGCCGTTTTTGTTGCTGAAATATTAGAGAAAATTGATCTGCCCGTAGAAGAGCAACACCGCACCAACGAACAGCTCACAGAATTCAGCTTTGAAGCATTGCAGGAAGTGGAAACGCCACCTGTTGAATTATTAGACAAGGATTTTATCAAGGCATTGTTAGAAAAATACAGCATGAGCATTACCCACCTCAATAAATACCTCAGATGCCATGTGGCTTTTTATTATGAAAACATACTGCGGGTGCCTGCCGCCAAAAATGACGCCATGGCATTTGGCTCTGCCGTGCATTTCGCTTTAAAACGGCTGTTTGACAAGATGCAGCAATCAGATAAAAACCAATTTCCCTCCAAAGAAGAATATCTCAAAGATTTTTTGTGGGAAATGAAGAGAAATAAAAACTCTTTCACCGACCAGCAGTTCAAAAGGAGGAAAGAACTGTGTGAGCAGATGCTGCCGGCATATTTTGATAAATATATTCATACCTGGAATAAAATAGTGAAAACGGAATTTAACATCCGCAACGTAGAAATGGATGGCATTCCTATCAACGGGAAACTCGACAAGCTCGAGTTCGATCGTTTTGATGTTAATGTAGTGGACTATAAGACCGGCAGTGTGGAATACGGCTTAAAGAAGCTCAACCCTCCTGATGACAAAGACCTCCTGGGCGGTGATTACTGGCGGCAGGTGGTCTTTTATAAAATTTTAATGGATAACTTCAGACCGAAAAAGTGGATGATGGTATCGGGTGAAATTGATTTCATTGAGAAAGACCAGAAAAAAACAAAGGATTTTGTAAAGGTTAAGGTCAATGTTAGCCGGGAAGATATTAACTTTGTAAAAAACCAGGTAAAAGAGACCTGGCAAAAAATAATGAACCACGAATTTACGGAGGGCTGCGAGGAGGAAGATTGTTATTGGTGTAATTTTGTGAAAAACCAATTTGTAAGTGAAGAACATTTGCCGGTTAATGAAGAGGAGGATGCTTGTCTGCAATTCGTAAAGGATTGATAAGAAATGCCTTGTCACTACTAACAGTTAATATCAGTTAATAATAGTTATAAAAAGGTCGTATTCATTATTTTGAAGTTTTTCATATACCCAATAATACTTAAAGTGGGAAGATAGTGATACAATAAATATTTACTGTATTACAAACTTCTTCGTAAAAACCTTTTCCCCACTATATATCCGCAGGAAGTAAATACCATTTTCAAGGTTTTTAACCGGTAATAGCAGCTTTTGTCCGTTAACTGATTTACCATTAGCCTTGTATACATCTTTCCCTCTAATATCAATAATGTGTGCATCAACATTAGTGATACTTTCATCAGAGAAACGGATATTAAGTTGTGATGTTACAGGGTTGGGATAAACCAGCATGTTCACTCCAGAAAATGCTTCCTGAATACCAGAAGGTAAAGTTACTGTTATTATTACCATTGCCGTATCACAAAAGGATGGGGCGGAGTTATTGCAAATTTCATAGTATATCGTATCGTTTCCGATAAATCCCGGATCAGGAATATATTCAATACTATCTCCATTCAATAGAGTTGCAATGCCATTTGTAGGTGGATAAATAATAGTTGTAGTCAAGGGTGCACTACTGAAATCATAATCGTTTGCCTGTACATCAATAACCACAGCGGAGTCCTGGTTGGTTGTTACCTTATCATCAACTGCAACAGGAGAAACTTTTTTAATATGTGTAATATACACACCATTCCCGTGTGTTCCAATAACCACTTTACCATCTGACTCCCGTGTATCAATCATGTCAACCACAACATTACCAATTGTGTTAGTTCCCTGTTGAACCCACACGGTTGCCAAACCTTCCAGGGTATCAGTTGCGTAAAGACCGATGCTGGCAGCAACAAAATAGAGCGCACTATCGCCAACAGGTAATATCTCAGCCCATCTTAAAGAAGGTCCGTTGCCTGCTCCTGTAAGGACTTGTTCCAGGTTACCGGCAACCTTATCCCAGCTTATTCCGCCATCCACAGAATAAAACAGGCTATAGACACTATAATTTGAGAAAACAACCAATACCTTATCCGCGTCTCTGGGGTCAATGGCAATACAGCTTACATAGCTATTTGCAGCGCCCGGGAAATTGGTGCCGGTAATGTCTGTTGGTGTTGGATCGCCCGTATTGGCACTATCAATACGGTACACCCTACGCCTGCTGGTACCATAATACAGGCGATTCGCAGGAGTCTTTGATGCTGCAAGCGCAGTAATGGATGCCCCGGTTATGGGTAATGTATCGGTAAATTGAAACCAACTCGTACTGATAGAATCATACTGGTTATTCAAAACTATCTGCGACAGATCGTTATTTCTCCACAGCCTGGGACCTTCAGCCAGGTACATGATGTTGTTATTATTCGGATCAAGAATAAAGGGGTTGATAAAAAGATAATCACCGCCATCAATGGTATCATCAGTGATCGGGTCAATACGTGTGAAGGCAATTGGAACGCCACTGCTATCCAACTGAACTTTAAGCAGTTTCCCCCTCTGTCTTGAAAAGTAATAATAATCTCCACTATCAGCTATAGCACAAAAAGCGCCATCTCCGGTTGAGGGCATTGTCCATGGATCAACCGGGTTTGCAGAATTGATGAAGTATGAACCATTGTCCTGTAATCCTCCGATAATTACATTGCTGTTAGGTGTTCCATGATCCAGGGCAATGGTATAAAATTGGGTGGTTAAATATCCGTTGTTAAGAGGCGTCCAGGTTACATTGGCATCCATACAATTATTTGTTTTGAATATACCTCCGTCTGTCACAGATATTAAGGCATTTGAGTCAGAAGGTAAAAATAATATTTCGTGTTGATCGGGATGATGGTTGGGATAAACATTAAAATAAGGTAAAGTTGTCATGATTCCGTACCCTCCGATCTGTACGTTATTCAGCGTTGTAAAGCCATCGGTTGACCTGAAAAGATTGGTTCCACCGATGAAAACTACGTTGGGATTATCTGGCTTGACTTTAATAATAAGGTCATAACCACCTTGTGCGTTAAAGCTTCCAAATTGCCCGCTGTCGGGGGGAATGTTTGAGGAGAGATCTATCCAGATGCCATTTGTATCTGCTCCATTTCCTTGAAGGTAGGTGTACCTCCATAGACTATTCCATTCTTCATCGCCAAGAAAGTTGTGGGTCAATTGCCCGCTGCCGGGAGTTACAGCGAGGAAATAAACTGTATCCTCATTAGTTGGAGTGATCCCAATGACAACTCTATTATAAGTAGCAGGCCAGTTAGAAGGCGTGATATTTGTCCAGGCAGCTCCGTCAGTTGATCTCCATATTCCTTTTTGAAATCCTTCGCTACTTAAGGTAGCATACAATACACCTGTAGAGGTAACTGCTATATCAGTAAAATAAGAGTATGGATTAACAAAGCCTCCCAGCTCAGTTGTCCATGTGTTGCCCCCGTTGGTACTTCTATAAATACCTGTTACTACTGCCACGTAAACTTCGTCTTGCGTTGTATCAGAAGGGTCAGTAACAATATTCCAGGCAGTATCAAATTGTTTGTCAAAAGATTGCGGTGTATTTGATACAGTTGCCGGCAGCACGGCCCAGGTAAGTCCTCCATCAGTTGATTTGTAGATCCCATTGCCGAGGTAATAGGCATTGGCCCCGCTTGCAGATTGGCCATAAGCTTCTCCGGTAGCAAAATACCACGTATTTGTTTTACCGGGCCTGGTATCCTGGGTTATACATGCAATGCTAATATGTTGGTCCGGAGCTGTAACTTCAGTCCAGGATACACCTCCATCGGTAGAGCGCCATAATCCACCCGAAATACTGCCTGCCAGAATTATATTTTCATTTGTAACATCTATTGCAGCAGCCCTGGTTCTTCCTCCAACATTATATGGCCCCATGGCGATCCAGTTAAGTGCGCCTGCTTTTTTGTAAGTGGCATCGGTAGGCAAGTTTTTGCCAAACGCAATTTCCTTAGCTCTCATATTTGGAGGTATTCGCCCTGTAGCCGGATCCCTCAGCCGCATAAACTCCCAATCTTTTCTTGCATTCGGATTTTTTTTGTCACCTATTGCAAATGATGCGTGAGAAAATAAGGGGAGCCTGAATATTTTGGACTGTTCGTCCTTTTTATTCCATAATGTTCGAAAAATGACTATGGCTGAAACAGTGAAAACAGCCAATGCTACGGAAATGATCAGTTGTTTTTTCATAGCTGGGTTCTGGGATCTCGGTTTTAGAACAGCTTTTTTTTATTTAAATAAATATATTAATGATACAAAAGTAAATATTTTTTGATATTATTCAAAAAAAACAAGAGTATAATTTCCTGTTTCAGATTTATAGTTCAAAGAATCCACATCCTAACATCCATCATCCAACATCACATATCCAGTATCTAGTACTTAATTTCATAAATTCATATATTTATCTTCGAGCCTAATTCATATATTTATCTTCGAGCCTAAAATTGTCGGGTGGAAACACCCGACAACACAGGGTGGGGGCAGGTGTTTCCACCTGCCCCTCATGTTTAAATCATAGTTATTTATGCAACTAAGTACTAGTATCAAACATCCCGTATCAAGTATTCAGCGCCCAGGCAGCAAATTCATTGGATGGCTCCAACCCTAAATCCAACTGAGCCATCCGATGAGGGCCACCCATCCAACATCAAACATCCAAAATCCAATATCCCATATCTAGGTATCCAGTATCAAGTAACGAGCAACCAGCATCCAGTACCCAGTACCCAGCATCATTCAATCTTCTCATACCCATAGATCACATACTTCGCATTTTCATTTCCACCAATAGCAAGCCGGCTTTGAATATCAGCTACAAATTTATCATTTTTTTTTAAACCGGGGTAACGGGCGGCCATATTTGGAAAGAGCTCTTTTGTAGTCGGGTTTAAGGTAAAAGCAAAATGAACCTTTATTTTTTCCCCGGCAGCTATGGCACCGGTAAAAGACGCGCCCCTTCTTTTGATCGTTTCAATTTTTACGATGGCTTCACAGGGAGCTTTTGCGCAGACTCCTGAAGTATCATGTAGTTGAAAATTGTCATAAATATGTACGATAGAACCAATAATTCTACAACTAATTTGTGAGCTATTATTATTTGTATTGCTTGTAGGAGTCATAATCGTATCATGACTCTGCCGGCTCTTTGAGATTTGAAGTGGTGGTACGATTTGTAGAGACGTTGCATGGCAGAGACGCCCAATTTGGACGTCTCTGCCATGCAACGTCTCTACAAATCCCACGCTTTTCTTTTCTGTATTTTTGCAGGTAATTAAAAGGAAGAGTGAGAGTGCAAAGGTGATTTGAAAGCAGGTTTTTGTGGGTAATAGATGCACTGTGTTACCAGGTTAAAAAAAATATTAAGATCACCTTATTACCAATATTTTGTCTCTCGCAATGGTATTGTTATTAGCTATGATACTGAGCAAATATATTCCGTTAGCTAATTCTGATATATCCAAATCAAGTGAACCTTGTATATTTTTTATTTTGAAATGTTTTAACTCTTTACCTGCCAGATCATAAACACCAATAGCTGCTTTTTTTGTATTTTCAGGTAATTTATAAATTATTGTAACAGATTCATTGGCAGGATTAGGATAAGCATTTAACAAAAATTTCTTTAATATAATATGTTCATTTATCCCAACACTATTTAAAATTATTATAATTGTTACAGCAGTATCAGTACAATTTCCCGAAGTAACAATTAAAATAACCGGATAAGTGCCTGCACTATCATATATATGTACAGGGTTTTGAACAGTATCTGTTGCCCCGTCTCCAAAATCCCAATACCAATTTTCGCTAAATATGCTGTTAGTAGAAAATTCAACTGCTACGGAATCTGTGATAAAAAATGTATCCGCAATAGTATAAATAAGTGGTTCTGTACATAATATACATACCGAATCACAATTTGGATATTCGCAGCCCATACAATCTACTTTGAGCGCCCACATATCTGCTGTGCCGGTATCGCCACTTGAAGTATCAGGCCTGACAAAACCTGCCGCAATGTATCCTCCATCATTTGTAGGCTTCACATCTCTTAAATAGTTTGTACTGTTTTGACCCTTTAATTTATCATACGCTCTGTACCAGATGCTATCACCATTCGTTCCTATTTTTACTACGATACCGACAGAATGTCCTGATGAATCAGTTGTTTGCCCGGCACAAATAATCTCCCCATCTTTTGCTATACTCATACCCCATAGCCAGAGAGAATTGCTTAATGCACCGTATTTTTTGTCCCAAATTGTAGCTCCATTGCTGTCCAATTTAACAATCCAGAATTTCCTTTTTGGAGAAAAAGGTATAGAATCGTATGAATAATAACCACTAAAAACATATCCTCCGTCCAAAGTATTCAAAATACTTGTTGAATGATCCCAGTATGGTCCGCCAAAAGTCTTGCTCCATTGTTCATTGCCCAAACTATCTGTTTTAATTACGTATACATCATAAGAGGAGGTATCTTGGTACTTTACTCCACACAATATATATCCTTCATCTTTGGTAACATCAAGAGAAAAGCCTAATTCGGCTTTGCTGCTATCACCATAAGTTTTTTGCCATTGTAAATTACCTAAGCTATCGGTTTTTATTAGCCATACATCTACTTCATTATTCGCTACGCCTATTATTACAAAACCACCATCACTGGTTTGTTTACATTGCCAGCCTTCAATAAAATAAGTTGAATCACGATAAAAATGTGTCCAGCTAGTATCACCTAAACTGTTAAATTTCATTAAAAAAGCATAATTCAATGAATCAAATACTATCCCTGCCAGGGCATAGCCATCATCATTAGTTTCTATGAATGAACCTGGTGTAAAATAAACAGTTCCATTCTGTTTATAAGATTTTTTCCAAACAACATTTCCAGAATCATCTAATAACATCAGTACAATATGATAATTCCACATGCTATCTACAGCGTTTCCTGCAACTAAATAACCAGTATCAATCTTTAAAATACCATGGGCGCCATCTGACATATTATCAAAATCATAACGATTGTTAAAATATATTTGCTGGGCAATACAATGTGTATTGAGGATTATAAATAATATTGTTACTACATTTTTCATAGTGTAGTTAAAAAAACAGCCCTGATACTATTTATTATAAGTATTAAGGCTGTAAAGAATTTATTTTATTATCAATAACTTGTTCCTTGCAATAGTGTTATTATCTACTTTCAAAGAATAAAAATATAATCCGTTGGGTAAATCAGATATTGTTATGTTTATTGTTCCACGTTCATTATCAATTCTGTAACTTTTTAGCTGATTTCCCACTAAGTTATAGATGCTAATAACAGCATCATTTGTATTTTCCGGCAATTTGTAGTCAAATGTGACTGTCTCATTTGCAGGATTTGGGTAAACGGTAATAGAATAATTGTTTTGATAAACTTGTTCTATTATCCCTATTGTGCTACTACAAATAGTATCGCAACCTGCATAGGCACACCCGCAGCCATCCAGCTTGATCACCCACATATCCTGCATACCCGTATCTGGTGCACTGGGAACAACAAAACCACAAGCAATATAACCCCCATCTGATGTGGGCTTTACATCTCTTAAATAATTTTGACTGTTGTTACCTGTTAATAATTCGTATTCCTTCCACCAGATGCTGTCTCCCTGTGAATTAATTTTGAAAAGGAAACCAATAGGATAACCGTTGGCATCAGGTTTTTGACCAACAGCAAGAAAACTGCCATCAGATAATTCATATATTATATCTAGTCCTTGATTATAGTTAACCGGACCGTAAGTTTTATCCCATTCAACTGTACCATTATTAAATAATTTAATTACTCGTGTCTGCTTATATGTTTTTGTGCCATTTTTATATATACCAATCCCTGTACTCAAAATATAGCCCCCATCTGATGTTGAGATGATAAATGCACCATTATCAGTATATGGCCCGCCAAATGTTTTACTCCATTGTAAGTTTCCTATGTTATCAACTTTTATTATATAAGTATCATATTCTCCAGCTCCAAAACTGTTTGTATAGCCACTTAAAATATATCCATCAGAAATTACACCAACACCTAATCCATATTCTGTCCCTGATCCTCCATAGGTCTTTTGCCACAAAAAATTTCCAACGCTGTCTGTTTTTATTAATAATATATCGTCCCCATTTCCTGTATTTTTAGCACCAATTAAAATATATCCTTCATCCATTGTTTGTTTGCATTGATAAGAAGTCTGCCAAGTAGTATCTCCATACATTTTTGACCATAAGGTATCACCTTTATTATCAAATTTTAGAAGTAAAGAGTAATAATTTGCAGATGAATCAACAACTCCACCCCCTAAAGCAAAACCTCCGTCATTTGTATGTATAAAGGATCCTCCGAAACCAGGATAATAATCAAAACCAGACTGTCCGTAAGATTTTTTCCAGACAACATTTCCAGTATTATCTAAAAGCATAATTGCTATATGAAGATTCCATAAACTATCCCTCGCTCCTCCAACAACTAAATAACCACTATCGATATCCATAACATTCCAAGCAACCTCTGTAACATTATAAAAATCATAACGATTATTAAAATATATTTGCTGAGAAATACTTTTAATACTAAAAATAAACAAAAATATTACAATTACACCTCTCATAATCTATTAAATACAAAAGCCCTGTTACTATTATTAAATAACAGGGCTAATGAATTATTTTAATATCATTATTTTTTCTCTGGCAATCGTATTATTATTAACTATTATCGTAAAGAAATATAAACCATTATGTAAACCTGTAATATCCCAATTTATTAATTCTTGTCCTTTATTAATTTCATAATTATTTATTTTTTCTCCTCTCATATTATATATATTCATGATTGCATGATTTGAATTTTCCGGAAGTTTATATTTTATATATACTGTTTCGCTTGCCGGGTTAGGATAAATGATTACTTGAACTTTATCATTTTCAATATATATATTTTTACTTACATTTTCATTATTATCATTTGCCAATCTCGCATTATTATTGTTAAACCAAAATTGTATAAATTTTTCAGGGATACGCTCATTAAATACCCGGTCAATCATGGCGCGGGCATGTATATAGCCGTATTTGGCGCTGTCTGCTGCCACAGTTCTAACTTTGGCTTCTTTTATCGTATCATCTTTTATTTCAAAATAAGTTTTGTTTGATAATTCGATATCTATCATTACTTGTTTGAGCCTGCTAAAATTTTCAAATTCCGGTATCTGGATAAGCGTATCTACTTTTTGCTGTGCTTTTGTATAATCTCCTTTTCTAAGGTGTGCTTCAGCCAATTTACGCCTTGGCTGGTGTCTTTCAATAGGCGGCAATGCTATTACTTCTTCCTGGTCTTTCAATGCTTCTTCCTGCTCTAATATTGCAATTACACTGTCCATAGCTTCTACAATAGTATCACTGTGAAGGTAAAAGCGTATCTTTGCATCCACAGACAGCGATCTTCTGTTTAGAAAATATTTCACCTCACGTTCTAATTCCTCTCTTGCAGAGATGCCTGTTTGCACGGCAGTAATATCAGCCATTGCTGCAGGCGGCAGAGGCTGAACTCTGTTTTGAAGCGCATCCAACGTCTTATCAGTAAGTGGTGAATTAGCGATCAATATATCTCTTAATATATTGGGAGGCAAAGGTGGTATCCTGTTAATCGCTGCTATTAATACCTCATCTGATAAATATGGAGATGCATTTAATAAGATATTTTTTAGTTGGTTTGGAGATAACGGAGGCACTTTATTGATCTGAAGCAGCAAATTTGCCTTATCCCCGCCATCAAACAGCGCTTTTAATGCAGTTACCTTGTCCTCATATTTAACTATCAAAGCCTGCTGGCAACCTAGATCACAATCCGGTGGCAGATTAGAAGGGCAGGATGTAGAAGGATTGAATCCAACCTGGCAATCATTAGGAATAATATATGGAGTAGAATAATTTAGCGGTATAGTATTATAAGCATTACCATTACTATGATGGTTGTAATTAATATTAGAGGTTAAACCAGCAACAATATCTCCATCGCTGGTTGTGTAGCTAAATTGATTACCTGCCGGTGTTTTATCTTTATCAGGATCAGTTTGAGGAGAACAAGAACCCTGATCCTGGGCAAGAGAACCGATAGAGTATATATCAGTAAAACCTATATTTGTATAGCTATTACATCTTATTTCCGTACCTGAATTATTACTGTTTGTTACTGAACCAAGCACTAAATCAAAATATTCATTTCTGTAAAGTTCATTGGCATCGTTCCCGGAATTTTCAATGTAGGAACCAATTAACCCGGTATTTGCTGTTGAATGAATGATATTACCTTCCAGCAGATATCCTGTACAATTTTCAAGATAGAAGCCATAAGAAAAGCAGCAGATATCATTGACAAAATCACCGAGATCAAATTCATTTTCGGTAATTACAGCATAATCCACTCCTCTTAATAATATTCCCCTGTTGTTAAAAAGAAATTTACTTTTGGTAATTGAAACGCTGTTCAATGAATTGGTTGCTGTTGCTTCTATGCCGTAATAGAGGTTTTCAAAAATAGTGGGTTGAAAAGCAGGACAAGGGAATTGCTGCTGGTTTAGACATAGCTCATCCACAATATAGCTGGCATCGGTGCTTTTAACGCCCCAGCCTCTGTCCTGAATGGCAAAATCACCGGGCGTAGTATTTATAAAGTGACAGCCCAGTATTTTCAGACCGTGATAATCAAACAGATTTATAAATTCCATTTTTTGGCCGCTAATATATTCATACGGGCTTGATGAGTTGTATTCAAAAGTACAGTCTTTAAAATAATTGGCGCTGTTAAAATCGGGATAAGAACGCATTTTCACTGCCAGATAGTTATTGATAAAAATACTGTTGTTTGCTCTGACAATACCTCCGGATAAGGGTGGTATCTTAGCATTAATAAGGGGTCTCCTGCCGCAAAATATTCCCATCTGTGCATTTACTATGGTTGTATTATTAAGTTGATATACGCCTTGAACAGCATTATTTTGAGGCAGGGTCTCGTCTCCCCAAACCTCAATGCCATCCCATATACCGAGTCCACAACCATTTAAGGTAACATAATTTGATATTAATTTACCTCCGGGTTTGATCACAATTCTTGCCCTGTCATAATCATTGCCCAGTTCATTGATCACATCATAAGAAAATTCAAAATCAGCCCATCCCATATTTAATACGCCACCGGCTTCTATAATTACTTCACCCTTAACTTTAAATGAACCGAATTGCCAATATACAGTACCTGTAATAACCGGATTTACAAAATCATATACAGGTTCATTGATTGTTACACTTCTGGTAGCTGTACAGCTATATTTATTATTCGTAATGGTTACATCATAGGTACCGGGCGCCAGGCCGGTAGCTGATTGGGTAGTTTGTACCATCGGGTCATCCCAAAGATATGTGGTGAATGATGGGGTGCCGCCTGTTACCGTTGCAGTTCCGTCATTTTCACCATTACAGCTTACATCCGTTGAACTGATAAAAATAGGTAGGTTATCCGGAAATGCAACTATATGCAACCCGGTCTGCATATCTGAAATGATAATATTACAAGATGGTAAAAAGGGATAGACGCCCCATGCCCCCTGCCCGTTATTGTCATTATTAGCCGGGTAACTATCGTAATGACCTGCCACCGTTATATTATTGATATCACTTACATCAAGCACAATAAGGCCCGCACTATAATGGGATATATAACAATAATTCCCGTTGATAAATGGATTATGCGGTCCGGAGATACCCTGTCTGAATTCAAATTCCGGAACTGCCGGTATATTATAAATATCATTAATATCCCAGAATTTAACCCTTTGTGTTGATTCTTCTTGTGCTGTAACCATATAATTTGCCGTCTTCGGTGGTCCATACGCTGTGGGAGCGTCCATCGGGCCAGGTATGGGTGCTTAATTCTGTAAATGTATTAGGAGTAGATATGTTAAAAAACGATGATATGTCAAAAAATTTAATAATACCGTCAGAACCTGCAGGAGCAGTTAATGAATTTGCACATGCAAGAAGCATATTACCTTTTATATATAGATCGTGAACAGGTAAATTATTGTACACGGGAAGCAGCTCTGCAGGGTTCGCAGGATCGGTGGCAATATCCAGAATTAGCATCCCTCCAATACCAGGACCGCTCATATCTCCTCCACATAAAACTAATCTCCCCGTTGGTTCATCAATGAACAAATTATGTGCATGAGTAAAGTTAGATGATGTCCATGTATTTACAAGTGTTACTGATGTTGGAAGATTGGACAAATCAACTACCTGAAGACCCTCACCGGCTCCGGTTCCTTCTGTTACAATATATGCGTAGCTGTTGCCAAATGCATCGGTATAGGTTTTGATATCTCTGTGCGTAGAAGAAGGTCCTGGTATAAAATCAACCTCAACCGGATTATAAGGATCAGTAATGTCCACAAAATAGGTTCTATTTGCAGCGGCTAAAATCGCATATTCATTTCCATTATCATCTGCGTATCCCCAGATATCATTATAACCCGAAGACGGGTCGTAGCTGTTGTCTATGAGAGTCATTGGGGGTTGTTGGGGGCAAGGTGTCAGTGGATCCGGAAGGGTTGGGGGGGTACCATATAAGTTGGTTACGTTGACCTCAAGGTTTATAGCAGATGAAATATTTACACTAAAGCCTGAGCAAGGGCACGAACCACAGTTAGGAGAACAAGTAGTAACATTATTTATTACAATTACTAACATATATTGTCCTGTAGGAACATTACACGGTACCTGAAATAAGGAATAATCCTGACTTCCAAACCACCCAGACGGTGGATTTGGTACATTGCAACTAAGACCATGAAAAGACAGATGATCAGTATAAATTGAGTAGTCCATACCACTTGAAACGTCAATTAATTTATAGGTTACATCAAAATCTATAGTAGAATAATAATAACAACTAGAGACCGGATCGCCACTGTAATTAAAATCAATCTGTATATCATCGTTAGATGCTACGTTAATTACAGTTGTACCTGGTGGCGAAGGAGAGAAATATAAATCAAAATAATACTGCGAGAAAACACAATTTACACTTGAAAACATGAATAAAATAACAGCCAGATATTTTATTCTTTGTATCTTTGATACGAAGTAAAATATGTTTAAAGTTTTCATGATGTTTAATTTTTAGTTTGAGTTAATTATCTATATGTCAAGTTTCACAAAGTTACAAACATAAAATATATTTTCAAAGTAAAAATAAAAATATTTTACAGGCCCCTAACACATTCACTACAAAACCCTATACATCACAAACGCATCCACATACCCCATTTTTATATGTAGAAACCAGGCCCAGCCAAAGGCGGATCTTCGCTTCGCTGCGACATGCTTCGTCTCTGCATGTTATTTTTTTGCCAATCTAAAAAAAATAATCAACAATCCAATAGATAAAGCTACAATAATGGCAGCAAAAATATATACAATAATCATAATAATTTTCTATTTGTTTTTTACTTTCTGACTTTGGGCTTTGCTAAAACTCCCGCCTTCGGGCTGATCAGTTACTGCATCAGTTGATAACGATCTTTTTGCAAGCTGTGCCTTTCTCTGTAATTGCCTTCAAATAATAGAAACCCGGTGACTGGATGCCCAGGTCAATTTCTTTTTTACCGGATATGCCCTCCTGCAATGAATATATCTTCTCTCCAAGCACATTGTAAATTACTATGGAGTTAATAACGCCTCTTGCAACTGCTACTGTTATTTTTCCGTTTGTGGGGTTGGGATAAACAGCAAAATCGGCTTCCTCATTGTTCTCAGCTATGCCGGTTACGCAGCTTACAATGGCGGTATCCGTTAGTGTGCATCCGATTGAGTCTGTAATGGTAACAATCAGCGTGTCGGCCGGCTGGCCGCTAAGCCCGGTAACCGTGGAAGTAGTGTTACCATTGCTCCACAGGAAAGTGTAAGTACCCGCTCCGCCCGATGGTGTTACAGAAGCGCTGCCGTTATTGCTGCCGCAAGTGGCAGGTACAATAGTAACAGAATCGGTAATGGCAGCACAATAGGGATTATATTTGAACACTGTTCCAACATTGGGAGTGCCGCCCTGCTGTGTCATTCCATAAAGAAAGGTGCCGTCAGAAATAAGAGAGCCCCAAGGATACCTTCCGTTTGTTGCGCCTGCGAAGTCAAGGAGTTTGGCATAGCCGGTTCCATCGGGCATTATTTTAAAGAGGGTTCC